>WGGB01000092.1 GCA_015491935.1 Alteromonadaceae bacterium | reverse complement strand
TAATAAAAAAGCTGAAATCTCAGCTGCAACCGCTAAGGTTTTATCTTGGCTGGCTTGGCCTTGGCCTGAACTATCCGTAAACGGTGCTATTTCCATCATGTCAGCCCCTGTTATGGGATAATACTTGGCAAGCTCTTTAAGTATCGTCATGGCTTCGTTTGGCATTAATCCATCGGGCTCTGGAGTACCTGTGGCGGCAACATAACTATCGTCAATAGCATCAATATCAAAGCTTACATAAAGTTCGTCAATATTCTCATCTTTTAATTGTGCTAAAATACGCTCTGTGATCGTGTTAGCACCAAGTTCTTTTATTTCGTGCGCCCAATGTTGTTTTACACCAAAAGTACTCTCCCAATGCGATTTAGGCTTGCCACTTGAGCGAATGCCTACTTGGATCAAATGATTATTCTCATGTAAGTCGCTTAAAATATGCGTACACCAAGAACCAAAACATAAATCAATGCCTAATCGTTCTACCAGTAAATCGGTATGCGCGTCAAAATGAATAATGGCGGTACGCTTACCTTGTGCTTTTTTCGCTTGTAAGTAAGTTTTAGTTAAGGGATAGCTAATTGAATGATCGCCCCCAATACCAAAAATACCTTTTTCAGGAAATTCCCGATAAAAATCATGTAATACATCTTCGGTAATAGATAATGGGCTAACACAATATTCACTGTGTTCATCACCATAAAGTGCTTTGCGGCAATTGCTTAAGGTAGCATTATTTAAGTATTTATCATGTAATAAATGTGGAATAACGCGAATATCACCTAAATCAAAAGCCGTAACCTCTTGATAATTTTTTAATAAGCTTGAGCGCAAAAATAGCGGTCCCCAATTAGCACCACGTAAAATACCACCACCACAATCTGAAGCGATACCTAACATTACGGCATTACTGCTTTGCGGTAAGTTATCAATAGTTTTATGCCATAACTTTTCAATATTATCGCTTTGGCCAAATATGGCTTGATGTAATTGCTCTTTGCGTTCTTTAGCGGTGTTAACGGTAAATACACCATTTCCTGGTGGGCATAAACATTGCGATAGTTTTTTTTTGTAATTTAACCATGACGTTGACATAAATATCCTCTGTGTTAGTTGTTGCTTATCTAGTTCTGCTTATCTTTATGACTTAATGCGTTAATTTAATGTGACAAGTTTTCTTGGCAAAAGCCAAATACTCCTCATAAACTACTACAACTTTAGTAGATAATTATTAATATTAACGTTTAGCGCTTAATTTTTAATGAAAAGTCGATTATGATTGCCGCCTATTATAGCAAAATGATGCTTTTATTTAACTGGTGAATGAAATTTTTGCTTGTCAGCTCATGAAATTGCATATATATCTAATAAGCAATTTTAAATATAATTTTAAAAAATAGACATTGTCGTGATTAACATTCAAATACTCGCTTGATTATTAATCATCATAACATTGATTTTCTAATGAAATATTTCGTTAGAACAGTAGGAATTAAAAATAAATATGGCAAAAAATCTGGTTATTGTCGAATCACCTGCCAAAGCAAAGACTATTAATAAATATTTAGGTAAAGACTATATCGTTAAATCGAGTGTTGGTCATGTTAGAGATTTACCTACTAGTAGTACGGGTAAAAAAGCCGCGACTAAATCACCTGCTGAAGTTCGAAAAATGACGCCAGCGGCAAAAGCTAAGTACAAAGCTAAACGCGATAAAATAGCTTTAGTGAATCGTATGGGGATTGATCCTGAACATGGTTGGAAGGCAAATTATCAAATACTTCCGGGTAAAGAAAAAGTTGTCGCTGAATTAAAAAAACTTGCAGATGCGTCTGAACATGTATATCTCGCAACCGATTTGGATCGCGAGGGAGAAGCGATTGCTTGGCATTTAAAAGAAATAATTGGCGGTGACGACGAACGTTTTAGCCGCGTAGTTTTTAATGAAATTACCGAAAACTCGATTAAAAGCGCTTTTGCTCAGCCAACTGAATTAAGTATTCCAGGGGTTAATGCGCAACAAGCACGTCGTTTTTTAGATCGTGTTGTTGGTTTTATGGTGAGTCCATTATTGTGGAAAAAGGTCGCTCGAGGTTTATCTGCAGGGCGCGTGCAATCAGTAGCCGTTAAGCTAGTGGTTGAACGAGAACGTGAAATTAAAGCATTTAATCCAGAAGAATTCTGGGAAATTGCGGCAAAAACCCATACGCAAACCCAACAGAAATTAGAGTTGGCGGTGACTCACCAGCAAGGGAAAATATTTAAACCTGATAATAAAAAAGACACCGATAATGCGGTCGTTGCCTTAAAAAATGCAGAATATAAGGTGAGTAAACGTGAAGACAAACCGTCAAAAAGTATGCCTTCAGCGCCTTTTATTACATCTACCTTACAACAAGCTGCTAGTACCCGTTTAGGTTATGGTGTTAAACGTACGATGGGCTTAGCGCAACGTTTATATGAAGCGGGTTATATTACCTATATGCGTACCGATTCTACTAATTTAAGTAAAGATGCCGTTGAAATGTGTCGTAATTTTGTTAGTGAGACTTATGGTGATCAATACTTACCCGAAAAACTGCGTAGCTATGGTAATAAAGCTAATGCACAAGAGGCGCATGAAGCCATTCGACCATCGAATGTTAAGCTAGAAAGTGCCTTATTAGAAAATGTTGATGCTGATGCGCGTAAATTATATGACCTAATTTGGCGACAATTTGTAGCTTGTCAAATGACCGCAGCTCGCTATGCATTATCAACCATTACGGTAACGGCAGGAGATTTTGATCTAAAAGCGAAAGGGCGAGTGATGGAATTTGATGGTTGGACTCGTGTTCATCAGCAAAATTCTTCACAAAGCAAGAAAAACGATAAAGATACACATTTACCTGATGTTACTGTTGGCGATAATATTATTTTAGACGAATTGATCCCAACGCAACACTTTACTAAGCCACCAGCACGTTTTGGTGAAGCCTCATTGGTAAAAGAATTAGAAAAACGCTCTATTGGTCGACCATCAACCTATGCCTCAATTATTTCAACGATTCAAGATCGTGGTTATGTTCGAATTGAGAAAAAGCGCTTTTATGCAGAAAAAATGGGTGAAATTGTTACCGATAGTTTATCTGATAGCTTTTCTAAATTAATGAGTTATGACTTTACGGCCAATATGGAACAAGAGCTTGATGAAATAGCGGAAGGGCATATTGATTGGAAAGCGGTACTTGATGAATTTTATAAAAACTTTACCAAGCAACTAGAAAAAGCTGATTTACCACCAGAAGAAGGTGGTATGCGTAAAAACGAGCCCGTAGAAGTTGATATAGATTGCCCTACTTGTGGTCGTAAAATGGGTATTAGAACGGCGTCTACAGGCGTATTTTTAGGCTGTTCAGGTTATGCTTTACCACCTAAAGAACGTTGTACTACCACGATTAATCTAATTTCAGGTGAAGAAGCGGTTAATGTATTGGCTGAAGATCAAGAAACAGAAGCATTAATGGCGATGAAGCGTTGTCCAAAATGCGATACCGCAATGGACAGCTATTTAATTGATGAAAAACGTAAATTACACGTGTGTGGCAATAACCCTGTTTGTGATGGTTATGAGCTTGAACAAGGTGATTTCAAAATAAAGGGATATGATGGTCCTGTTATTGAATGTGATAAATGTCATGCACAAATGGAGTTAAAATCAGGCCGTTTTGGTAAATACTTTGGTTGTACTAATGATGAGTGTAAAAATACTCGAAAATTGTTAGCAAACGGTGAAGCTGCGCCACCACGCGAAGATCCTGTGCCACTACCTGAGCTTGAATGTGAAAAGTCAGAAGCCTATTTTGTGTTACGTGATGGTGCTGCGGGTATTTTCTTAGCGGCAAATACTTTTCCACGCTCACGCGAAACTAGAGCGCCTAAAGTGGCTGAATTAAAACGTTTTCGAGATAGAATTTCACCTAAATTTTATTATCTTGCTGATGCACCAGAAAAAGATCCTGAGGGTAATTTAGCTATTGTTCGTTATAGTCGTAAAACTAAAGAGCAATACGTTATGACCGAAGTTGACGTTGACGGTAAAGCTAAAGCAACTGGCTGGACGGCTAAGTATATTAACGGTAAATGGATAGAAGAACAGCCTGTTAAGAAAAAAGCCGTTAAAAAGAAAACAGCCAAAACAAGCGCTAAAAAAACAACTAAAAAATCAGCGGCTAAAACGGCCTAACTTATTGTTTCTTTAGTATCAAAGGGTGAAGTATAAGCTTCGCCCTTTTTAGTTTTTAACCCATTTTAGTTTCTAACAAGGCATAACATGGTTTATCAAGACTTATTTTTACAAGGGCGTAACTACCTTGATTATCTTGCTCAAGGCAGTAAAGAAGAGCAGCAAGCTGTGGCCTGTGCAACAACAAAAATAACCAAACAAATAGCAGAGATTGGATTACCAACAGAGTTACAAAAAAAATTAGCTAATATAAAAAGTGGTGTTAATTTATTAGTGGTTGGTGAAATGTGGTGTCCAGATTGCCAATTAAATATAACAGCCATCGAGCAATTAACCTTACTACAACCTAAGATAAAATTAGCGATTATTGGTAAAGAGTTGGCCGAAGGTTATTTATTACAAGCTCTGAGTATTGAAACCATAAAAATACCTTTAGTTGTTATTTTAAATAACAATTATCATAAGGTTGCAACTTTTGTTGAACGGCCTGAAAAAGTGTTAAATTACCCAGATTTTAGTAAAATAAAAAGCGCTTACTTTGCTGGTGATCACCTTATTGACACTATGGCCGAAATTATTAATAAACTTGCTGTTTAGTGCGTTGTTAAAAGCAATAAATTCACTCGATTAGTCAAGATCTTCTATTTCATCTAACGCTTTTCGAGCTTGCGTTAAAGTACAATCAGTTTTGGCGAGTAATTCATTAACGGTAATATCGGGGTTAAGTCGTATCAAAGTCATTAACTCCTGATGGTTTATTTGCATTTTATGTTTACTTAAAAAAGGGCTTAACCACTGCCAACTGGCCTCGTCATACTCAGCTAATAGATTGATAATTTGTTGTAACTGCTGTTGGCTGGCAATCAGTCGCCAATTTCTTGAGCGACCAATACGTGAAAGTTCACATCCCGTTGAACGGATCAAACCTTTTAAGGCATATGCATTTAATGAACGTCTTAAAAAAGAAGATAAAATAATGGTTTTGTTTGCCGCTTTATTATTACCTTTGTTTGGTTTTTTTGTGCTCATATTTTATTCGTTATAAAAACGGCGGATAAAAAGTCTTCATAAAAAAGCCAGCAAATAAGCTGGCTGCTATTAAAAAAGAGTGTGGACGATCACCACTTTTTCTTAGGTTGAAATAACATATCTAAATCATCTTCTTCCGATTTTGCTTTTTTCTCTCTATCTTCGGCATTACTTG
>WGGB01000091.1 GCA_015491935.1 Alteromonadaceae bacterium | reverse complement strand
TATACAAAAAATAGTGACTCAGGTAATATCTTGCTTAAGATTAATTTTTTGAGTTTGTTGTGAAATCTAAACCTACTTCTTTTGATATTGCCTATCAGGCTGGCGTTTCTCAATCTACGGTGTCACGTGCTTTGCGTAATAGCCCGTTGGTAAACGAAGAAACTCGTTTAAAAGTGCAAGCGATTGCAAAAAAATTAAATTATAAGGTTGATAAAAACGCGAGTAGCTTGCGTACTCAACAAAGTGCCACCATTGCGCTGTTGCTTTTTGAAGATCCCACCAGTGACGATTCTCTCATTAATCCTTTTTTCTTATCTATGTTAGGTAGCATTACCAAAGCGAGTGCGAGTAAAGGGTATGATTTATTAATTTCTTTTCAACAAATGAATAGTGACTGGCATGCCGATTTTGAAGATAGTAATAAGGCTGATGGTATTATTTTATTGGGTTATGGTGATTACCATGATTATGAAGAAAAACTAGAACATTTAATTGAACAAAAGACTCACTTTGTTCGCTGGGGAGCCGAAGTAAAAGACTTACCTGTAGTCTCTGTGGGCTGTGATAATTTTCATGGTGGTTATCAAGTTACTGAACATTTAATTGCTAATGGCAGAAAAAATATTGCTTTTATTGGTTGCGCGACGAGTCATTCTCCTGAATTTTTAGATAGATATTTAGGTCATTGCAAAGCGATAGAAAATCATCAGCTTATTGTTAATAAAAACTTGCAAATAGAAGCTATTTCTACCGAAGCAGCAGGTTACAATGCCGCCAAAAAATTATTAGCTAATGATGTTAAATTTGATGCTATTTTTGCGGCGTGTGATTTGATTGCCATAGGCGCTATGCGAGCATTACAAGAAGCAAACTTAACCATTCCTAATGATATTGCTGTTGCGGGGTTTGACGATATTCAAATTGCGAGCTTTACTAATCCGCCATTAACAACCGCTAAGCAAAACACTAAGCTAGCAGGAGAATTATTGGTCGAAAAGCTATTGGCGTTGATTCATGGTGAACAAGCCCAAACACAATTAATGCCGACTAGTTTGGTGATACGTAAGTCTTGTGGTTCGTAAATACTATCATACCCTACACAATTTTATGATGTAAATGGTTCAGGATTGATTTGTAGGTCGATTGCTTACTTCGACAAAAGGCATTTAAAAAGCTAAAAGTCGAGCCTCGCTGCGCTCGTGTCGACCTACAAAGTAATAAATTTTTTAATTTTCCTGTTTATGGTTTCCTGAGTAAAGTGCATAAGCACGTAGTTTTATGATACTTTTACTGTGTCGGAAGCGAGTTCATTTGAAACTAGTTGAGCGCTATTATCTTTAACAAAATACACCGCAATGGCGCCTAAAATCATCGAAATACCTGCCATCATAATAATATTAATCGCATGATTTTCAAAAACATTACTTAATATCCAGCCAGCAAATAGGCCTGAAACAATTTGTGGTGCAGCAATAGTAAAGTTAAAAATGCCCATATAAACCCCCGTTTGTTTTACTGGTAATGAACCAGCCAAAATAGCATAAGGCATGGCTAAAATAGCTGCCCATGCCATACCAACACCTATCATAGGGATAAATAAATCTACGGCACCTTGTGGTACGGTAATTTGGGTAATAAATAAATTCACCGAAATGGTGGTGGGATCATTAAACAACATGATACTTAAATAGCCAAGACCACCGGCTAACAATGATAAGGAGTAAGTTAATTTTCGACCAATTTTATTAGCCACTTTGATCATAAATAATGAGGCAATAGCAGCAAATAATTGATAAGCAGCAAAAACAATACCAACCCAATCACCTGCAGTACCTTTAGCTTTAGCGATATTTTCAGGAATATTACCAATACTTTCTAAATAATGTGGATCAAACCATTTAGCGTCTACTCCCCAAATATGTTGGGTGATTGCTGGCGTGGTATAAACCCACATAATAAATAGTGCAAACCATGAAAAAAACTGCACTATGGCAAGTTGCTTCATGGTACTTGGCATGGTTTTCATTAAACCCCAAAAATGCGTTAGTTTTTTACTTAATGGTGTTTTTTTAGTAGTTATTTCTAATGGCGCTAAGCCATTGGTATTAGGGGCATATTCTTGGGTTCTAAACACTGTCCAAAGTACTGAACCTAGCATGACTGAAGCGCCGATGTAAAATGCCCAAATAACTGAAGGAGCCACATTTCCTGCGCTGGCGGTATTGTCTAAACCTATCATATTGGTTAATACAAAAGGCATAATAGAGCCACAAACACCACCAATGTTAATTAGAAAAGATTGAATAGAATAGCCAACATTACGCTGCTCGGCTGGCACCATATCGGACACTAAGGCACGAAAAGGTTGAAAAGCTAAATTAAATGAAGCGTCCATAATAGCGAGCATCATAGCGCCAAATAATAATGGCGTAATAAAGCTGGCTAAACTGGCAGAGTTTGGCATTAATAACATACCAAAAGCGGCGGCAATACCACCGGCTAAAATATAAGGATTGCGACGACCTAGGCGATTCCATGTTTTGTCTGAGGCAGAGCCAACAATAGGCTGAATGATCAAGCCCATAATTGGGGCAACTAGCCAAAATAAAGATAAGGATTCGAGATCGGCGCCTAAATCAGAAAGAATACGGCTAGCATTGGCATTTTGTAAAGCAAAGCCAAACTGCACCCCTAAAAAGCCAAAACTAACGTTCCAAATTTGCCAGAAACTAAGCCGTGGTTTTTGCTGGAGATTATTTGTCTGTGCGTTACTCATATTATTATTCTCATTATTTAAATCGCAAAGAGGTTTGATATCACTAAAAAAGCAGGCTTAACACCAATATTAGGTTAAGCCTGTAATACGATTGGTATCAAAACATATACCTACCCATATTGTTTAGGTAGTTTGGGAAGTAAAAACAAATGCATCATCTACTTGAATTTATTTTTACAATAGTGAAATAATACGCAGAAGTTGTTTGATAACTCAAACGTTTGCATACGTATTCAAGACGTTTGTCAGTGAAAGATACGCCTGTAAAATTAGTTTACAGGCGTTAATTTATTCAGAGATTAAAATATAGATACGTTACTTTTGTGCAGCGCGTTGCTCTAAAATTTCAACCGCAGGTAATTTTTTACCTTCTAAAAATTCTAAGAAAGCGCCGCCACCTGTTGAGATATACGAAACCTTATCAGCAATATTGTATTTATCAACCGCAGCTAATGTATCGCCACCACCAGCGATAGAAAAGCCTGAACTTTCAGCAATGGCTTTAGCAATGACTTCAGTACCTTTACCAAACTGATCAAACTCAAATACGCCGACAGGACCATTCCAGACTATGGTACCTGCGTTTTTTATGATCTCGGCTAACTGTTTTGCTGAATCTGGGCCTATATCAAAGATCATTTCATCATCATTGACCTCATTTACATTTTTTAATGTTGCCGTGGCTGATTCTGAAAATTCTGTTGCGACGACGACATCTGTTGGCATGGGAATGTCGCCATTATTGGCTAGAGCATTTGCCGTTAAACGTTTTGCTTCATCAACTAAATTTGCTTCGAACAATGATTTGCCCACATTATGACCCTGTGCAGCAATAAACGTATTGGCGATACCTCCACCGACAATAAGTTGGTCAACAATTTTGGCAAGCGAATCGAGTACGGTTAATTTAGTCGAAACTTTTGAACCACCAACAATAGCAACCATAGGACGAGCAGGGTTGTCTAAGGCTTTTCCAAGTGCTGATAATTCGCCCGCTAAAAGTGGGCCAGCACACGCTGTTGGCGCATATTTAGCAACACCATGAGTACTTGCTTGCGCGCGATGAGCAGTGCCAAAAGCATCCATTACAAATATGTCACAAAGTGCCGCTAATTTTTTAGCTAGCTGGTCATCATTTTTCTTTTCGCCAACATTAAAGCGTACATTTTCAAATAACACTAACTCGCCAGCGGCAACATCAACACCGTTTAAATAATCTT
>WGGB01000090.1 GCA_015491935.1 Alteromonadaceae bacterium | reverse complement strand
ACAGTTGCAGCTATAGATAGACTGGTTCATCACGCCGATATTTATAAAATAGAAGGAGATAGTTATCGAAAAAAACAAGCTATGAAATCAAACCAAGAAAACCAGCCAAGTTAATTGACGCCGATCGGCCAAGGTAGTTGACGTCTGATACACAAAGCTCAGGTAACACAACGGGTAACTATAGATAAACTAGTAACACCACTTGGTTTAACAATATCAGTAACAACACAAACAATAACTTAATTACACCAGTGTTACACAACCCAATTATAAATTATTAAGGGTACATTATTAAAGGGCTAGGGTTAAATTACTACTGGAGTACCACGGACAAACAATCTTATACCCATCACCATTTATTACACCACTAATTTCTTCGGTTTAATTGGGTAAACTACAACAAAAACAATAGGGTAGTGAGTAATAACCCAACTTGATTTAGTTACACCACTACGTTTCTTTCAAAATAAGGTAATATTTTACACATTGAATATCTTCAAAATTAATAAAACATCTTGGTGTACTACGCAGTAATTGTAGTATTTTACAAGTGAGTGGTGTAGCTGATAATTGGGTAAGAAACTACACTAGGATTAGATACAAAAAAGCCCTAACCGAAGTTAGGGCTTGAATGAATGGTGCCGACTGCCGGAGTCGAACTGGCGACCTACTGATTACAAGTCAGTTGCTCTACCAACTGAGCTAAGTCGGCACACAAAACTGTGTGTGATATTTTATTCAATTTTAGTATCTTACGAGAAGAACTTGAAAAATATCTTGGCACCGAAATAATGATTTAATTTGTCATTAATATCATCATCTCTAGAATGATGGTGCCTCGACCCGGAATCGAACCAGGGACACGAGGATTTTCAATCCTCTGCTCTACCGACTGAGCTATCGAGGCACAATAATAATTAACTAAACTTATCTTTGTACTAATGTCTTCTTGTTAAGCTTTTTGGCTTTGCCTTGAAGACGGGCGCTATTAGACTGTTTTTCCTTTTCGCCGTCAACCTTTTTTTTCAAAAAAATGTTTGTTTGGCGTTTTTTTCTGCGTATTGTCGTTAAATAAAGCAAAAACAGTCAAAATAGGGCTGTTATTTACTTGGCGGAACGTAACCTTCTATTTCAGGTTCTTTGCCTTCAAACAAATAAGCGACCATGGCTTGTTCTAAAAATGCACGATCGTTAGGCTCCATCATGTTCATTTTCTTTTCGTTAATCAACATGGTTTGTTTTTTTTGCCACATTGCCCATGCTTCTTTACTAATATTGTCAAAAATTCGCTTGCCGACTTCGCCAGGGTAAAGTTGAAAGGCTAATCCTTCGGCTTCTTTATCTAAAAATTTACAATGTACTGTGCGACTCATAATAAATATCTTCTCGTTTTGTAGGTGTTATATTCTAGGTTTTAAATTGTCGTTGTTAATAAGGTTAATAATTTTTTTGTTGATGCGGCTAAGCCAACATTATTTTCTTGCTGTAAATTATACCATTGTTGTTGATTATTTTCGTTAACTTCTTGGTTGCTTATTAATTCGCAATCAACCACTAAAGGCGTTATGTCTAAATGAAAGTGGCTAAAGGTATGGCGAAATTCAGTAAGTTGTTGTTGCGCTATGGGTTTGAGGTTAACTTTTGTTAATAGTGTTGTTAATTGCTCAAGCTCTGCTATTTCATAAAAACACCATAATCCGCCCCAAATACCTGACGGTGGTCGTTTTTCCATTAACACTAATTCGTTATTGTTATTTTGAATGCGTGGGATCACCATGATAGTGTTTTTTTCAGGGATTTTTTTCTTTGGCTTTTTTTGTGGGTACTCACTTTGTAAATCAGCCGCCTTGGCTAAACAAGAATACTGTAATGGGCATTGCTCACAGTTAGGTTTTGTGCGCGTACAAACGGTTGCACCTAAATCCATCATGGCTTGGTTATAATAGCTAGTATCTTGTGTCGGTGTTAATTGTTCGCTTAATTGCCATAAGGTTTTATCAAATTTACTTAAGCCATTATATCCGTCAACTAAATAGCAGCGTGCTAATACGCGTTTTACATTACCGTCTAATATTGGCTGTGGTTGATTAAGCGCTAATGATAAAATAGCGCCCGCGGTAGAGCGACCAATACCCGATAAAGCGATAACATCAGTAATATTTTGTGGAAACTCACCGTTAAAGTTATCTCTAATAATTTTTGCGGCTTTATGTAAGTTACGGGCGCGTGCGTAGTAGCCTAATCCTGTCCAATGATGTAATACGTTATCTTCGGCGGCATTAGCTAAATCAGTAATGGTTGGAAAGCTTTCCATGAAACGTTGGTAATAAGGAATAACGGTTGCTACTTGGGTTTGTTGCAGCATAATTTCAGAAATCCACACGCGATAAGGTGTTTTATTTTGCTGCCAAGGTAAGTGTTTTCTGCCTTGTTTATGATACCAGTTAACAACTTGTTGGCTAAATTGTTGTGCCGAGTCTTGCTTTATAGTAATGCTTGAGTTCATTAATAATGACTTATATTAAAAGAATAATAATGCTATAGGCGAGCAGTGTAGTAAAATAGTGAAAACAGCTCAATAAATGTATTTTTTTATTGGCAAATAACTTATTTAATACTATGCTCCGCGGTAATTGAATAAATGCATAGATTAGCAAAAACATAAAAGGTTTTATCATGAAAATAGACGCAAAAAATCGTAGTCCCCGTTTACGTAAAAAATTACGTGTAGATGAGTTTCAAGAATTGGGTTTTGATGTTGCATGGCAATTTAATGAAGGCATAACTGGTGAAGAGTTAGATACTTTTATCACTAAATTTTTTGATGAAGTGATTGAACCCAATGGTTTAGGGTTTGGCGGTGAAGGTGATCATTTATGGCATGGTTTAATTTGCACGCAAAAATTAGGTAAATGTACCGAAGAACATCGCCAAGCGGTAGAAAAATGGTTAACGGACAATGGCGCTAAATCAGTCGCTGTGAGTGAATTGTATGATGTGTGGTGGGCTGAATAACGTTATTCGTTATAAAGAAGAGCTATAGTTAGAATTGTCGCAGCAAGCTACGACCTACAGAGGGAATGTTCGTAGGTTAAGGTTTGCCTCAATTTGTCTAAAGCCCATTTATTTAGAATGAAGAGCTATAGTTAGAATTGTCGCAGCAAGCTACGACCTACAGAGGGAATGTTCGTAGGTTGAGGTTTGCCTCAATTTGTCTAAAGCCCATTTATTTAGAATGAAGAGTTATAGTTAGAATTGTCGCAGCAAGCTACGACCTACAGAGGGAATGTGCGTAGGTTGAGGCTTGCCTCAATTTGTCTAAAGTCCATTTATTTAGAATAAATATCATGTAGGTTGTTCCGAGCGTAGCGAGGCGCAACAAAGGTAACTTTAAATAAGTGCTATGTTGCTGTAATAAAATACTTATTCGGAACAAAGAAACACAAAACAAGCAAAAAAAATATGAATGACAAAATACAAAGAACCCACAAAACCATTGAGCAAGCAGAGCAAGAAGGTAAATATATCCGTAAAGTGCGTAGTTTTGTTAAGCGCGAAGGGCGTTTAACTAAAGCACAAGAGCGTGCGATTAATGAGTATTGGCAAACTATGGGGCTAAATCATAGTGATGGTGTAATTAATCGTGCTGAGCTATTTGGTAACGATAATCCACTGGTACTTGAAATTGGCTTTGGTATGGGTAAGTCGCTGGTAGAAATGGCAAAAAATGCACCAGAGCTTAATTTTATTGGTGTTGAAGTACATAAACCTGGCGTTGGTGCTTGTATTGCGCTAGCCGTTGAGCAAGGTGTGACTAATTTAAAAGTGTACGAGCACGACGCTATTGAAGTGTTAGCCGATTGTATTGCAGATCAAAGTTTAACCACAGTACAGTTGTTTTTTCCTGATCCTTGGCATAAAAAGAAGCATCATAAACGTCGTATTGTGCAAGCGAGTTTTGTGGAAAGTATTCGTCAAAAATTAAAAATTGGTGGTGTATTTCACATGGCAACCGATTGGCAAAATTATGCTGAATGTATGTTAGAAGATATGCAAAACTCAGCGGGTTTTGAAAACTTATCGGCAACAAATGATTACGTACCGCGTCCAGATTCTCGTCCACTGACAAAGTTTGAAAATCGTGGTCAGCGTTTAGGACATGGTGTTTGGGATTTACAATTTAAGCGTATAGATTAGTATTACTGCTCGTTATATAATTTATCTGATCAGCAATAATAAATCGTAAAGTTAATTGAAGAGTTAAATAGGAAAATAGAATGTCTATAGTAGTAAAGCCACTTGAAGAGAGCAAACGAGGCCGTTGTCCCAAAGAGTTTAGTTTTGGTGGGACATTTTCTGATCATATGTTTACGCAAGATTATGATCCGGTTAATGGTTGGCATAATATTGAAATTACGCCTTATCATGCTTTATCTCTAGATCCTTCTGCGGCCGTTTTGCACTATAGCCAAGAAATTTTTGAAGGTTTAAAAGCTTATCGCCGTGCTGACGGTGGTATTAATTTATTTCGTGCTGAAGAAAATTGTAAACGTTTTAATCGCTCGGCTAAGCGTATGGTTATGCCAGAAGTTGATGTTAATTTACACCTTGATGCAATAAAAAAAATAGTTGCGTTAGACCATAAATGGGTACCAGACCAAGATGGAGCATCGTTATATATTCGTCCAACCATGATCGCGACTACGCCAAAATTAGGTTTAGGTGCAAGTGCTAATTACACACACTTTATTATTACTGGCCCTGCTGGCGCTTATTTTAAAGGTGGTTTAAGTCCTATTTCAGTGTATGTTGCTGACAAATACCGCCGCGCCGTAAAAGGTGGTGTAGGTGAAGCTAAAACGGGTGGTAATTATGCAGCAAGTTTGTATGCTTCTGAAGAAGTCGCTAAAGACGGTTATTCACAAGTGTTATGGTTAGATGCGATAGACGGAAAATATATAGAAGAAGTGGGGGCGATGAATATTTGCTTTGTTTATGAAGGAAAACGCATTGTAACACCAGCGCTTAGTGGTAGTATTTTACCGGGTATTACGCGTGACTCTATCATTAAATTAGCTCCAGCAATTGGTTATGAAATAAGTGAAGAACGCTTAGATATTAATAATATTTTAGCAGATATTGACAGTGGTAAAATTACTGAAGTGTTTGGTTGTGGTACGGCTGCGGTTATTTCTCCTGTTGGCACCTTAGCCTTTAATGGTACAGATCATGTTATTAATAATAACCAAACGGGTGATGTTGCGAAGCGCCTTTATGATGAATTAACGGGTATTCAATATGGTACACGTGAAGATCGCTTTGGTTGGATCACTTCTGTTGAGGTATAGCTAAGCCATATCCTTAATAGCTAGTTTAATATCCCGAACTTGTTTCGGGATTTTTATATTGATTATGCCCGCAACCAATATAAAAAATTAAGTAAGTCGTCACTTACGTCACATTAATGTGATTTATTAGAGAATGCAGGATGTATATTCTCTTGTCTCAACAAAAGCTACTCGTCTAAATACTGCCGTTGTGTATGCATTAAATGCTGGCTGTTACGTATATTGTTGGTGTTTTGTAACCATTGTTTATCAATAATTTCGTATTTTATAGCGGCTTGTAAAATGCGTATTGGGTATTGTGTCCAGTAATAAATTGTTGCGTCAATATGTGCTTGGTTATTCGGAAATTGCTCACTACGTTGGTTTGTTAAATCTTCTTTTATTGCCGCAACCACTTTGTTTTTTATTTCAGTATTCAGTTGTATTTTAAATTTAGTAAATTGTTTAGCTCGGTATAATTGCCAAGCAAGCCAAATAAGTAGAGCGAATGCAGGTAAAGCGATAAATTCCAAGGTTAATTCTCTTTGATTAATGTTGTTAAGATGCTGACGATAAGTCGTCATGTTGAACTTGTTTTAATATCTCTATTTATGATGGTATAAGCTTTTTTTATACGTGATAAATATTAACACTCAACACTAAATTATTCACTTATAAACTATTTATTTATAAAAACAGCACCTTCAAATTCAAGTAATTTAGCTTTTAATGCTAAACCACCGGCATAACCTGTTAGTTTGCCATTTGCACCAATAACTCTATGACAAGGAATAATTAACGCAATAGGGTTAGCACCATTAGCACTGCCCACCGCGCGCACAGCTTTGGGATTATTAATTGTTTTAGCTAACCAAGCATAACTTTGGGTGTCTCCTTGTTTTATGGTGGTTAATGCTTGCCATACTTGTTGTTGAAATGGTGTGCCTTTGGGAGCCAGTGGTAAATTAAAAGTTGTTCTTTTTTTTGCAAAGTATTGGGTTAATTGTTGACAAACTTCATCGAAAACACGGTGATTTGTTGGTAACTGCTGGTAATGCGTTGGAATATTCATTGTTTTGTCACCATTAATGAATTCTAAAGCTGTTAAACCATTAGTATTAGCAGTGAGTACAATTTTACCTAATGGGGATGAGTAATACGTAAAATACATAGGTTTTCCTTTTTATATTTTTATAAATACTTTTAAGTTAGTATTAATGAGGCAGCGAATGCGATAAATAAATTGCAGCATAAGCTCGCCATGGTCGCCACTTTTCGCTCAAGGCTAAAATATCTTTATTGCTTGGCTTTTTATCACTTGTTGTAAGTGCTTTAATTATACCCAAATCAGCACTTGGAAAAGCATCAGGATCGCTTAAACCGCGCATCGCTAAATAATTTACAGTCCATGGGCCTATGCCTTTTATCGCGATTAATCGTTTTTCTAATGATTCAATATTGTTATAACAAGATAATAATGCGCTGTGTTTAAGGTAAAATTCAAGCCAGTTATTTAAGGTGCTAACACGTGATTTTGTTAAGCCAATATTGTGATAATTGACGTTAGCTAATTCATTTTTATTAGGAAATATGTGTGCTAACCCAAAGGGATTTGGTAATGATTTTTTACCATACTTTAAGCTAATACGGTTAGCTAATGTTGTGGCGGCTTTTACCGAAATTTGTTGTCCTAAAATGGCACGAATAGAAAATTCAAATTTATCCCAACAGCCTGGTAGTCGCAAACCTGGATACTGTTTAATAACCTCTTTAAAAGGTGAATATTGCCCTAAATGATGATGAATCACTTGCATATCTGCATCTAAATCAAACATTCGCCTTACTCGCATTATTACTTGATTTAAATAGCGGTAGTCTTCCAGTTGTACGGTTAGTTTTAATGCTAACTTATGTTTGATTGCACTTACTTCAAACCAACCTTTACTGCCATTTACTTCCATTGTGCGACGATAGTAATTATCGCCTACTTGCTCAATACTAGTAAGCTGGCGTAAACGAAAAAAGCTTAACATTAATGGCCAATCAAAAGGTGGGCGATAAGCAAGCTCAACACTTACGCTATTGTGTGTAGTTAAGTTGGCACGCGGTTGTTGCTTTATTTCAGAGGGTGTACATTGGTAGGCTAATTTTATTACTTCGTTAAAGCGGCGAATACTCTTAAAACCAGCGGCAAAAGCAATGTCGGTAATACTTAATTGCGTGGTTTTTAATAACTTACTTGCCAATAATAATTTTTGATTATGTAAGTACTTACTTGGCGGTAAACCATAATGTCTTACAAATATTCGTCTTAATTGACGTTCATTCAGTTGAAACTTTTCACAGACTTCAGTTAATGACTCTCCTAACTCTAATGCTTGGCTTAATTGTTTTATGAGTAAGGGGCTTTGTATTTGAGGAGCAAGCTCTGGCAGGCAACGTTTACAAGGTCTAAAACCTGCATCTTGTGCTAATAAGGCGTTTTTATAATAACGAACATTCTCTTCTTTAGGCGCGCGTGCAGGACAAATAGGGCGACAAAATATTCCGGTTGTTAGCACCGCAGTAAAAAATTTCCCATCAAAACGGTTGTCTTTACTTAAACGAGCTTGTTGGCAAATGACGTTATTGAGCATACAAAAATTATCAATGAATAGTTTGAAAAACAGGTAACCATCATATCGAAAAAACTGAAAATTAACTGGCGATATTCGGACAATACTTAAAAATAAATTATGTTTAGACTTATATCGCACTTGATAAATAAAGAATTTAGTGAACAATGTCTATAATATGTATAAAGGGTATAATTGAGGTACTTTTAATATTTTTAAGTTGATAGTTTAGGCTAAACATTGGATAAAATGTTTGACTTTATGCTATTAACTGCTTAAATAATGTCGATAGTTAATATATTTTAGTTAAAAATATTTGGCTTGTTACTAAAATAAAATAGAGTGCCAAATTTGAGCAAATTAAAAATTAAACCATTAAGCAATAAATTAGGACTTAAAGTATTAGTTTATATTTTACTTTGTAGCTTTTTTTTATCAATTATTGCTATAACGGTGCAATTGTATAGTGACTTTCGTGATGATTTAGTCAATTTAGAACAACGTTTTGCTAATATAAAATCAAGTTATGTCGATTCAATAGCCAATAGTTTGTGGGATTTTAATGAGCCCTTATTAGCCATTCAATTGCAAGGTATTGTTAAGCTTCCTGATATTAAATATGCAAAAATCACTACTGAATTAGGTAAAGTTTACCAAGCTGGTGATGCAAATGTTGATGTTAAAAAATCGATGTCAGTACCTATTTATTATGGTGATACCGAAATAGGTGTACTAGAGGTTTTTGCCAATTATCAGGATATCATTGCACGTTTAAAACACCGTGCTGGCTTTATTATTTTAACTCAATATATTCAAATCTTTTTAGTAGCCTTTTTTATATTATTTATTATTCATTTAGTTATAACACGCCATATTTTTCAAATTATTAATTTTTATCAAGATGATAATACTGAAAATTTAATGGAACCTTTAGCGCTTAGCAATCGCCCTAAAAATAAAGACGAAATTGATTTTTTAGTTGATTCAATCAATGAAACGAGAGTAAAACTCCATCAAGATATTATAAAACGAGAAAATGCTGAAAACGCATTAATAAACCTTTCTGGTGAGTTAGAAATTAAAGTTTATGATCGAACTGAAAAACTTATTCAAAGCAATAAACAATTACAAGAGTCATTAGATGATTTAACCCTTGCTAAAGATCAATTAGTTCAAGCTGAAAAAATGGCTTCTTTAGGGCAGTTAGTTGCGGGTGTTGCCCATGAAGTCAATACACCTTTAGGTATTTGCGTTACTTCAATTTCAGCAATGGCAGAAACGGTACATTCCTTAAAAGCTTGTATTGACCAACAACAATTAACTAAAACGAGGCTAACGAAAGACTTAGATTTACTTGCAGAATATCAAGTTATTGTTGAACGTAGTATAAAAAAAGCGGTGGAATTAATTCGAAGCTTTAAATCGGTTGCCGTTGATCAACATAGTGATGATAAGATTAAAATTAATTTATCTGAGCATATACAAAATGTAGTGACGACAGTTAAAACTATGTTTAAAGGTAAGAAATATAATATCAATGTTAATATTGATAAAGATTTTTACCTTTGTACCTACCCAAGTGCGTGGAATCAAATTTTAACTAATTTTTTAATAAACTCCCATTACCATGCTTTTGAGCATCGAGAAGAAGGCTGTATCACGCTGGATTTTAAGGTTAAAGATGATAATTTAATTTTTTACTATAGTGATGACGGTAATGGTATTGATAAAAACATTAGAGATAAAATATTCGATCCTTTTGTTACCACTAAACGTGGGCAAGGCGGTTCTGGGTTGGGCTTAAATATAGTGTTTAATCTTATTACCGCTAAACTCGGTGGCACGGTACGATGTTTAGACGTTGATCAAGGTTGTTGTTTTGAGGTTATAGTACCCTTATCAAGTTCTTCATAAAGATGTTTTTTTACTCGTTATAAACGTAGAAATAATAACGTTTATATGCACATTCTAAGTAAATACTTTTTGTTGCTAAAATAAGCAATTATTGACTTTAGCCCTGTAAATCATTAGTATTCACGCCTTTTTAAAATCGTAATAGTTAGTCTTTATTTTTAGCGTTATTTATTGCGATTTTCACCTATGCTTAATTAGTTACTTAGTAGCTAACTAAGTCGTTTTATACTTAGCATTTTGCCTTAATGCTATAAAAATTATGTGGACAATTAATGTTTGAAATACACGCAAGTAAAGTAACCAGTTTAAAAAATGATGTACTTTCTGGTTTAACTGTTGCTCTGGCGCTGATTCCTGAAGCTGTTGCTTTTGCCTTTGTCGCTGGCGTAGAGCCGTTAGTTGGCTTATATGCTGCATTTATGGTGGGGTTAATCACCGCTATTTTTGGTGGTCGTCCTGGCATGATCTCTGGTGCAACAGGTGCTATGGCCGTTGTTATGGTGAGTTTAGTTGCAATTCATGGAGTAGAGTATTTATTTGCGACTGTTGTACTCACTGGGATTTTACAAATACTGGCGGGAATATTTAAATTAGGTAAATTTATTCGCTTGGTGCCACATCCTGTTATGTTAGGCTTTGTTAATGGGTTAGCTATTGTGATATTTTTAGCACAACTAGCACAATTTAAAATTACCAATGAACAAGGTGAGTTAGTCTGGATGCAAGGTAGTCAGTTAATGACAATGCTTGGATTAATCGCCTTAACAATGGCGATAATTCATTTTTTACCTAAGCTAACTAAGGCTGTACCTTCGTCTTTAGTTGCTATTATTGTTGTGACACTGTTAGTACAAAGTTTAGGTTTAGATGCACGTACTGTTGTAGATTTTGTTCGTGATATGACTAATGATCCTAGCGCATCTATTGCGGGTGGCTTACCACAATTTTCTATTCCTAATGTGCCATTTAATTTAGACACATTAAAAATTATATTTCCTTATGCGGCTATTTTAGCGGCAATAGGTTTAATAGAGTCATTATTAACATTAACCTTAATTGATGAGCTAACAGGGACACGAGGTCGTGGTAATAAAGAATGTATTGCTCAAGGTGCAGCGAATACTGTCACTGGATTTTTTGGTGGTATGGGTGGTTGTGCCATGATTGGTCAGTCAATGATTAATGTAAATTCTGGTGGGCGAGGTCGTGCATCGGGTATTACTGCGGCATTAGGCTTGCTTGGCTTTATATTATTTGGTTCTAACTTAATTGAACAGATTCCATTAGCTGCACTGGTTGGTGTTATGTTTATTGTTGTAATTGGTACCTTTGAATGGTCTAGTTTTCGCATTTTAAGCAAAATACCTAAGGCAGATGCTTTTGTTATATTTTTAGTGTCAGCGGTAACGGTGGCGACTGATCTTGCTATTGCTGTTGTCGTTGGAGTGATTGTTTCTGCGCTTGTTTTTGCATGGGAACACGCAAAACATGTTAGTGTAAATCGAAAAGTTAGAGAAAATGGGGATATTGTTTATGAAGTTAATGGCCCCTTATTTTTTGGCTCAGTAAGCCATTTTATTGAACAATTTGATATAGAAAATGATGGTGATGAAGTTTTTGTTAACTTTAAAAATTCTCGTGTTGCCGATCATTCAGCCATTGAAGCTATTGATACTTTAGCCGAACGTTATTTAAGCCAAGGTAAAAAATTACATTTAAAATATCTCAATAAAGAGTGCCGTCAATTATTGCAAAAAGCAGGGGATTTGGTTGAAGTTAATGTTATTGAAGATCCTAATTATCATATTGCTACCGATAAACTTGCGTAAAAGTATTATATACTCATTCTACTTGAAGAGGCTGAAACTCGTATATTCTACTAGAGTGAGTATAATTAACTTATGCAGTTAGAATTCTTTGATGTTCCCAGCCCATGTATTGGCATTTGTCAGTCAGACACTAAAGGTTATTGTCTGGGGTGTTTTCGTACTAGAGAAGAACGTCAAAACTGGCTTAATTTATCTAATGACGAAAAACAAAAAGTAATAAAACGTTGTATTCAACGTAAGCGTCGTAAAGATATTCAGGCAAAAGATAAAGACAGAAAAATAGCCATTAAAGAGATTACTGTTGATGATAATATTGAACAGCAGCAGCCTTCATTACTTGATCCTCCCGCTAAGAAAAATATTGATACCTCAACCACAGATATTGATTTTGATGATTTTGAGCTTTAATTAATTTGGTCTTGTCTTATACAGCTAATAAAACTAATAAAAAAATAATGCGAAGCATTCTTTTTTTATTAATGTAAATTTTAAGGATCACAAATTAAAATTTATATTCTGCACCCACATAGTAATAAGCACCGTTAAAGCCAAATGGCGCAGAGCGGCGAGAATAGGTGAATACTCCTGGGCTACTTACAATAACATTTCCGTCACCATCAACAATGGTACCTGCTCTAGAGTTACCAATTTTGTTTTTATCGGGCGTTACATCAAATAAATTATTGCTACCAATATTAAATGATAAATTATCAGAAAATTGATAGTTAACTCTTAAGTCGGTCAATATTTCAGCACCATAAGTTTGGCTGCCGCCATCAAGAATTGTATATTCACCGTAGCGATTAAAGGCTAAATTAACCGTCCAAGCTTCTCTAGTATATAAA
This sequence comes from Alteromonadaceae bacterium, assembly GCA_015491935.1. Classification (GTDB taxonomy): domain Bacteria; phylum Pseudomonadota; class Gammaproteobacteria; order Enterobacterales; family Alteromonadaceae. The sequence goes on along the minus strand of WGGB01000090.1, from coordinate 2,395 downwards.
GAGCTAATACTCACTCTGTTTTTGGGCTGCCAATCTTCTATAATAGAAACATCTTGGCCTGAAAATATTTTATCCGGTGCAATATCGCCTAAGCCACTATTTTTAGGAACAAATAATTTTGTTACATCGGTATTGGTAAAGTTAGCAGCAAAGGTCATGGTTAACCCCCCTTTAAATACTTCAGTATTCCATGTGCCAATAATGTCAACACCTGAGGTTTCAGTATCCGCGCCATTTAAGAAAAATTGTCCAGCACCCGCACCCGCAGCAGTTAAGGCGGCATCTAATGCGCTTGATAAGCCTTTACCTAACTTATTACTAATCACAATGCGGTTATCAATATTGATTTTATAAAAATCTATAGTGAAATTTATATTGTCATTGAGTTTTATAACACTCCCAATACTGAAATTAGTTGAATCTTCTTGCTTTAATTGTGGGATACCAATTGCCTGTGCCAACGTACTATCGTTTCTAAAAGTCCCGACTTGCTGAGCAATTTGATCACCCGTTGGATCTGCTGGATTGGTAACAAATTGAGTACTAATGTTGTTAAAATATAACTGTTGCATTGACGGTGCTCTAAAACCCGTACTCATTGCTCCTCTTAAAGCAAAGTCTTCGGTAATAGACCAATTTGCCGCAAGCTTAAAGTTAGTGCTATCACCAAAACCTTGATAATCATCATAGCGAACAGCGGCACTAATGATTAAATCTTCTGATACTTCTGTTTCAGCATCGACATAAAATGAGATCACATCACGAGATTCATTAACGGCTGAAATAGGCGCAATACCACCAAAGCCTTGCGTACCCGCACTGCGGTCTGTAGCAAATAAGCTATTACCATTAGCACTATCGTAATCACGATAAGAATATTCTTCACCAGGGGTTACTTGATAGTTGTCTGTACGTAATTCAGAACCCATAGCCAGTGATAATAAATCAAATTCTTTGGTGTAGTCTAAATTAATTGTTTGTAGTGATAATTCAAGTCCGTATGCAAAAGCTTCGCGTGGTACGGTATTTCTTATTTCATCTGCGCTTAATGTTGTGGTGTATTGTAATAAGTTGGCATACGATGAATTAATGGTATCACTCGTGGTATAATCAATGGTATTTTTACCATAGGTATATGATAAATCTAATGATGAATCATTATTAAATTCTGTTTTATAACCAAAGTTATAAGAAAAATCTTTAATCACTGAATTTATTTTCGGTAAAAAACCAGCAGGAATACTCGCATCACCATCTTGTAATGGGGCGTTACCACCTGTATTAGCATTATGACGGAAAAAGGCGGCTGATTCATTATCTCGTTTAGAGTACGTAATAAAACCGTATAATTCACCGGCCCCTAAATCGTAACCTGTGTTGATGATTAGACCCAATTGGTTTGAGTCAGCATCACCAATGCGGAATGTTTTTCTAGAAGCCGTTGCTTCACGCGGATCGCCTAGCAGCTTGTCACCATTAGGAAGTGTTGTACAACCAGAAAATTGGCAAGAGCCATGTAAACCAGTTCTATTGGTAAAACCCCTATCTCTAAAATTTAGTGTCGTAGTCAGAAAGCCATTATCACCTAAAGCAAAACCTTTGGTTAAATCAATATTGGTTGTTGCACCATCACCTTTACTATATTCACCATAAGATATAGCGGCTTTGCCACCTTCATCGGCGTCATTTAAAATAATATTTATGACTCCTGCAATGGCATCTGATCCATATTGTGCGGCAGCACCATCGCGTAATACTTCAATACGTTTAATTGCAGCTGCAGGGATAGCGTTCATGTCGGTACCTGCGGTGCCTCGACCTACAGAAGTATTGATATGAATTAAACTAGCTTGATGACGACGTTTACCATTAACAAGTACTAAGGTTTGGTCTGGTCCTAAACCGCGTAAAGTTGCTGGGCGCAGGGTATCGGTACCATCACTAATAGATGAACTTGAAAAGTTAAATGAAGGGGCTATTGCTTGTATCATACGGCCAACTTCTGTTTGACCTGTATTAGTTAAAGCTTCTGCTGATAAAATATCAACGGGAACGGGTAAGTCGTCTGCTGAACGTCCAGCAACACGGCTACCAATAATAGATATTTTTTCTACATCATTTTGCTTACCTTGTGCTAAAGCCGTTTGGTTTGAGGCTCCTAAAAGTAAAGGCTGTGTTGTAGCTCTTGCAATGTTTTTATTATTCATTGCAGTTTCTTTTTTGACATGTTGGTCTAATTGTATACTCAGCTGGCCAGAGTTGTTAACAACAGCAATTAAGCCGGTTTTGTGTAGTAATTTTTTTAAACCGTCTTTTGCCGAATAATAACCTAATAATCGATTAGCTTGATACTGCTTGGTTAAATCAAATGAAAATAAAATAGTCTGATTTGTTT
>WGGB01000089.1 GCA_015491935.1 Alteromonadaceae bacterium | reverse complement strand
GCGTATAGCCCTGTGATCGGTAGAGATGCCAACATAATAAATTCTTAATATTTGTAATGAAAGCATTACTGTAACCTTAATCTGTAAGGTCAAGCAACTATAAAATTTAATCTGAAACTAAAAATGACAAAGCCTGCATAATGCAGGCTTGGTAAAATAACAAAGGTTAAAATGATCCGTTAAGACAATTTTTCAGCTAACAGCGCACTCACTTTTTCAACAGGTTGAGTGCCATCAATAGTTAAATAAGCACAATGACCTTGCTCCGCTTCTTTTTTATAATAATCAACTAACGGTTTAGTTTGCTCATGATAAATAGCTAAACGCTTACGTACCGTTGCTTCTTCATCGTCAGGGCGAATAGACAAATCTTCACCCGTTACATCATCTTTACCTTCCTCTTTAGGAGGATTATAAACAAGGTGGTAAACTCGGCCTGATCCAGAGTGTACTCGACGACCAGCCATACGTTCAACAATCACTTCATCAGGTACGTCAAATTCAATAACGTGATCAACGTTAATACCATTTTCTTTCATGGCATCAGCTTGTGGAATAGTACGCGGAAAGCCATCTAAAAGAAAACCACCTTTGCAGTCATCTTGCGCAATACGCTCTTTTACAAGGCCAATTATTAATTCATCTGACACCAATTGACCAGCGTCCATTACCGCTTTAGCCTTTTTACCAAGCTCAGTGCCCGCTTTAATTGCGGCACGTAACATATCACCCGTAGAAATTTGCGGAATGTTATGTTTAGCCATTAAAAATTGAGCTTGAGTTCCTTTGCCCGCGCCTGGTGCACCTAATAAAATAATACGCATAATAAATATAGCCCTAATAAAAGTATGAATTAAAAATTTTTACCTTAAATAAACCTTTTAGCTAAGGTAAAAACTTTCAAGTAAAAAAAACTCAACTTACGTTGAAAGTGCGCTTGAGTATACAAGTTCAGCTTAAGCCAGACAAGTATCAAAGCAAAGGATCAATCAAAAAAAGAGGTTTCTTAAGAAAAGAAACCTCTGTTAAAACTAATATCTAAGTATTTATATCGGCTGATAAAACAATAATAGCTTAATTTATCACTACCAATAAAACTTACTTCGTTAAACTCATCATAAGTTTATTTAAGCGTGCTACATAACTAGCAGGATCTTTTAAGCTACCACGTTCAGCCAATAATGCTTGATCAAACAATACTTCAGTCCATTGTTTAAACTGTTCATCATCTTGCTCGTCACTAATGTGTTTAATTAACGAATGTTCAGCATTAATTTCAAAAATAGGCTTAGATTCTGGCACTTCTTGACCTACCGACTGCATGAGTTTGATCATTTGACTACTCATATCATGCTCATCAGTTACTATACAAGCAGGTGACTCAGTTAAGCGTTGCGATAATTTAACCTCTTTTACTTTATCACCTAATGCTTCTTTAATACGGTTTACAACAGTACTAAACTCTTTTTCAAGTTTTTCTTGCTCAACTTTAGTTTCTTCGTCATCCATATTGCCTAAATCAAGACCACCACGAGTTACTGATTGCAATTGCTTACCATCAAACTCAGTTAAATGGCTAACTAACCATTCGTCAATACGATCTGACAATAATAAAACTTCAATGCCTTTTTTACGGAACACTTCTAAGTGAGGGCTATTTTTAGCCGCTTCAAAACTGTCAGCAACCACGTAATAAATTTTATCTTGCCCTTCTTTCATGCGTTCAACATATTCAGCTAGCGCAACATTTTGTATCGCCGTATCTTCATGGGTTGAAGCAAAACGCAATAATTTAGCAATTTGCTCTTTATTGCCCATATCTTCAGCGGGACCTTCTTTAAGCACTTGACCAAATTCATCCCAAAAAATTTGATATTGCTCTTTATCTTTATTGCCTAATTTTTCAAGCATTTTTAAGACGCGTTTAGTGCAACCTTTACGAATGGCTTGAGTTATTTTATTGTCTTGTAAAATTTCACGCGATACATTTAACGGTAAATCGTTTGAATCTAATAAACCTTTTACAAAACGTAAATAGGTTGGCATAAATTGTTCTGCATCATCCATAATAAATACGCGTT
>WGGB01000088.1 GCA_015491935.1 Alteromonadaceae bacterium | reverse complement strand
GGGCCTAAATCGACTATCCAATCAGCGGTTTTTATTACATCTAAATTATGTTCAATAACCACAACAGTATTGCCATGATCACGCAAACGATGAATAACGTCCAGTAGTTGTTTTATATCATGAAAATGTAATCCAGTGGTGGGCTCATCTAAAATATAGAGTGTTTGCCCAGTATCGCGTTTTGATAATTCTTTGGATAATTTAACGCGCTGTGCTTCACCACCTGATAGGGTAATAGCTGACTGCCCTAATTTGATATAACTTAAGCCAACATCCATCAGTGTTTGTAATTTACGTTTAACGGCAGGAATAGCATTGAAAAAATCTAAAGCATCTTCAATGGTCATATCCAGCACTTCGTAAATATTTTTGCCTTTGTAACGTACTTCTAGCGTTTCGCGGTTATAACGTTTGCTGTGGCAAACATCACAAGGTACATACACGTCAGGTAAAAAGTGCATTTCTACTTTAATTAAGCCGTCACCTTGGCAAGCTTCACAGCGACCACCTTTAACATTAAAGCTGAAACGACCAGGTTTATAGCCGCGCGAACGTGATTCTTGCGTCGCCGCAAAAATATCGCGAATGGCGGTAAAAATTCCAGTATATGTTGCGGGGTTTGAACGTGGCGTTCTACCAATAGGGCTTTGGTTAATATCAATCACTTTATCAAGGTGCTCTAAACCGATAATTTCTTTATGCGGCGCAGGATCTTGCGTGGTTGCACCATTTAATTCGGCTTGCGCTAACTTGTATAAAGTATCGTTAATTAAGGTTGATTTTCCTGAACCAGATACACCCGTAATACAGGTTAATAAACCTAATGGAATGGTTAAATCAACATCTTTTAAATTATTGCCACTAGCGCCAAGCAATTGCAGGGTTTTTTCTGGGTTAAATAGTTTACGTTTTTCGGGGGTCGCTATTTTTTCAATACCACTTAAATATTTACCTGTCAGTGAATTTTTATTGTTAATAATATCGGCTAATTTACCTTGTGCTATAATCTCACCACCATGTACGCCAGCACCTGGGCCAATATCAATAATATGATCGGCACTACGAATGGCATCTTCGTCGTGTTCAACAATAATTACTGTGTTACCCATGTCGCGTAAATGAACTAAGGTACCTAGTAAGCGTTCGTTATCGCGTTGATGCAAACCAATAGAGGGTTCGTCAAGCACATACATAACGCCCATTAAACCTGCGCCAATTTGACTGGCTAAACGAATACGTTGCGCTTCACCGCCAGATAATGTACCAGCCGCACGCGATAAGCTAAGGTAATTTAAACCAACGTTTACCAAAAAGCCCAAGCGGTCGTTAATTTCTTTAAGAATTTTTTCGGCAATTTGTCCTTTTGCGCCTTGCAAATCTAGGTTTTGAAAAAAGCTTAACGCATCAGAAATGGATAATTCGGTAATATAATTTAAGGGAGTATCGTTAACAAATACATTGCGGGCTTCAAGGCGTAAACGACTACCGTTACAGTCGGGACAAGGTTGATGATTTAAGTATTTGGCTAATTCTTCACGTACTGCGTTTGACTCTGTTTCGCGGTAGCGACGATTCATGTTAACTAAAATACCTTCAAATGGGTGTTTACGAATAACAATATCGCCACGGTCGTTCATGTACTTAAATTCAATCTCTTCTTTGCCGCTACCATTTAAAATAAGTTGCTGAATTTTTTCAGGGTGCTTTTGAAAAGGAATATTAAGAGAAAAATTGTAATGTTCGGCTAATGCTTGCAGCATTTGAAAATAATAGAAATTGCGTTTATCCCAACCACGAATTGCACCACCCGTTAAACTTAACTCAGGGTTAGTAATAACACGGCTGGGATCAAAAAATTGTTGTTCGCCTAAACCATCACACGTTTGACAAGCCCCAGCAGGGTTATTAAAGGAAAATAAGCGTGGTTCTAATTCTTGCATACTATAACCACATTGCGGACAAGCAAAATTAGCCGAAAATAATAGTTCTTCTCGGTTTGGTTCGTCCATAAAGGCAACGGTGGCGGTTCCTGCGGTTAAACCTAATGCCGTTTCAAACGACTCAGACAAGCGTAATTGAATATCGTCACGCACTTTGAGGCGATCTACCACGACTTCAATAGTATGTTTCTTTTGTAATGCTAATGTTGGAGGATCAGATAAATCGCAGACTTCACCATCAATACGCGCACGAATGTAACCTTGGGCAGCCAAATTATCGAGTAATTTTATATGCTCGCCTTTTCTGTCTTGCAACACAGGCGCTAGGATCATTACTTTAGTGCCTTCGTCTAGTGCTAATACTTTATCAACCATTTGCGAAACGGTTTGTGCCGCTAAAGCTTGGTGATGTTCTGGACAGCGCGGCTCACCAACGCGGGCATACAGTAAGCGTAAATAATCGTAAATTTCGGTAATAGTACCAACCGTAGAGCGAGGGTTGTGTGATGTTGATTTTTGTTCAATAGAAATAGCGGGTGATAAACCTTCAATGTGATCAACATCGGGTTTTTCCATCAAGGATAAAAATTGGCGCGCATAAGCAGAAAGTGATTCAACATAACGGCGTTGACCTTCGGCATATAACGTATCGAAAGCGAGAGAAGACTTTCCTGAACCTGAAAGTCCGGTAATAACAACAAGTTGATCGCGTGGAATGTCTAAGCTAATGTCTTTTAAATTATGGGTTCTTGCACCGCGAACTTCAATTTTTTTCATTATTAATTTTTTGACTCTATCACCGATTAATCAATTATTATCGCACAATTTAAAAGCAATTTTCAGCGCTTTTTTGTTTTTATTTACCGCGAATAACATTTAAATG
>WGGB01000087.1 GCA_015491935.1 Alteromonadaceae bacterium | reverse complement strand
TGAGCATAGAAGTTTAGACAATATAAGAAAAAGCCCGCAACTTGATCATACTAAGTGTAAATTAGGGCAATGGTATTATAATGAAGGTGTTAGCTTTAAACATATTTCTGTTTATGCTGAACTAGAACAAGAGCATAAAGAGCTACATCAAATTGGTAGTGATTTATTAAAGTTAACACAACAAAAATGCTCAATGGAAGTGCTTAGTAAAACAATTCAGCAATTAACCGAAAAATCAATGAATGTGTTATATAACTTACAACTGTTAGAAAATTATTTAAATATGGAACAATATCAGTCTGACCATTAATAATTATACTTTTTCATCACATAAGCCTTAACTTTAGCCTTAAATTTTTTGGCGTATAATATCTTTAATAATAAAACGATTCGGCGCCAAGTTATAAAGCATTTTATAATCTACAGGATAAGGTAATCCACATAAATCTGCGGTTATAATATCCGCTAATAAAGGCGCGCTACATAACCCCCGAGCGCCTAAGCCGGTTAAAACATATAAATTGTCTAAGTAAGGGGTTAGTGTATGAATGTTAAACTTTTTATCTTTAGCTAAATGCGCATAAACCACTTTATGTTGCTCTACATCGGGCATAATACCTACCATAGGAAAATGATCGGGTGTTGCACAACGCAATCTTGCTTTACTGCCGATCACATCCTTTAATTGCCAATTAAGTAGGTTGGGCATACTTTGTTCAAGCATCGCTAAATTGTAACTGTCTTCTTCTTCTTTTGGCGTGGTATTAAAGGTATCGCGCTCAAAAGTGGCACCAATACAATGTTGTTCATTATGCTGTGGTGTTAAATAACCTTTATGGCATATTACCGTGCTGAGTTTTTTACTTTGTTGATTAGGCTGCATTGACGAAACTTGACCACGAATAGCCACTAAGGATGGTTGTGTTATACCTTTTAATTTGATCCCTTCTGCACCGCCACAAAGCAATAAAATGTTGGCCTTTATATCGCTCTTGTTAGTTTTTAATTGCCAGTTTTTATCTTTGTTTTGATTAAGAGATGTGACCTTAACATTGCATTTAATTTTTAGTCTGCCTGTTTTTTTAGCGAGATTAAAAATTTGCTGTACTAACTCTTGTGGTGCTATCCAGCCTGCATGAGGAAAAAATAAACCGCCATTTTTTAATGGTAAGCGGGCAATACTCGTTGCCGTTTTACTATCAACACTGTGCAATAACTCTTTGGGCCAGCTATTTAATTGTAAAAATTTTTCTTGGAAGGACTGGGCTTTTTTATCAAAGGCTAAATCTAATAAACCGCACCAATCATGGCTAAATTTAAAACCTTGTTGAGCAACCTCATGATAAAGTTGTTTTGCACGCCAAAATGCTTGTTGATAAAACAAACTAATATCGTCTTTATGTTGGTGAATTAAAGGGAATAAAGCCCCAATAGCATTACTCGAAGCACCTTGTGCAATATCGTCATCTTTACAATAAAGTACGACCTTAACTCCTTGGTTTGTTAGTGCTAAGGCTGCACAGGCAGAGGCAATTCCACCGCCAATAATAGTAACTTGTTGGGGTTTGGTTATTTTAGGACGATATTGATAACCTTTACCATATTGAGGTGTTTGAAATATGCCGACTAAAATTTCTTTTTTTTGTCCACTTGCTGCTTGTTTTTGCACACGAAAACCTACCTCGCTTAAACCTCGACGTACAAAGCCTGCAACAGTAAAAGTGGCTAATGTTGCTTGCTGTGCTGATAATCGTGCCATTTGTGTGAATAAATTTTTGCTCCACATTTGTGGATTTTTCTCAGGTGAAAAACCGTCTAAAAACCAAACGTCCACTAAAGCTTTATTAGGACAACCATGATGAGGTGGTTTTGGCGCAGGATATAAATTAGTTAAGGCTTGTGTGGCATCGTCAATGATTAAGGTTAACGTGATTTTATCGTTGAAAAAGCTCAATTGGCATTTTTCTTTAGGTGTTTCAGGATATTGTGTCAGTAATAATTGCGCATATTGTTTGAGCTCGGGAAAAAGCACCAAGGCTTGCACTAATTGAGGTTTAGTTAAGGGGTATTTTTCAACACTAATAAAAGTTAATTTTGGTAAAGGTAGGCTCTTATTTTGTGCCTTATTTTGTGCCTTATTTTGTGCTTTGTTTTGTTGTTTTAATTCCTGCTCAAGTAAAAAATAAGTACGCAGCGTTAATAAAAAATTTAGCCCTGTGCCAAAACCTGTTTCGGCAATAGTTAATGTACTTTTTTTATTCTTTCTGGCAGTAAGTAGTTTTTCTTTAAGTCGGTTACCTTCAATAAACACCTGCTGGCTTTGGCTAAAACCTGTTTTGCTGTCAAAATAAATATCATCAAATTGTGTTGAAAAAGGCACACCGCTTTTTGTAAAGCTTATAGAATTATGATGATTATTTAATTCAGTCATGGTTTTCCTTAATTATTTGGGTAAAATGCAGCAAGTTTTTGAAAAAAGTTATAACTAAATTTTGATATACATCATAATGTTGGATTAAACAGCGTACAAGTGTACACTGAACAGACCACTAAGGGAGCGAAAGTTGTTATTATACGCTCGAAATTTTTAAATTGAATATGGTTAACTAAATGAAACGTGTAGTGATCACCGGTATCGGTATTGTATCAAGCATCGGCAATAATGCTGATGAAGTATTATCTTCTTTAAAAGCGGGTAAATCTGGCATTACCCATGCTGAAAGTTTTGCAGAAATGGGATTACGTAGCCAAGTATGGGGTAAACCTACCATAGACACGAAAGCAAATATTGACCGTAAAGCTTATCGCTTTATGGGCGACGCGGCTGGTTATGCTTATATTGCCATGCAACAAGCTATTGACGATGCTAAATTAACAGATGAACAAGTTTCAAATTATCGTACTGGTCTTATTGCGGGTAGTGGCGGTGCATCTTCAATAAATGTGGTTAAGTCAGCCGACACTTTACGCGAAAAAGGTATTAAACGCGTTGGTCCTTATGCCGTACCTAAAACCATGTCGAGCACTTGTTCTGCTTGTTTAGCAACACCATTTAAAATATTGGGTAATAACTACTCTATTAGTTCTGCCTGTGCAACCAGTGCCCATTGTATTGGTCATGCAGCAGAACTTATTCAATTAGGCAAACAAGACGTTGTTTTTGCAGGTGGCGGTGAAGAAGTTGACTGGTCATTAGCCATGATGTTTGACGGTATGGGCGCATTATCGTCTAAATATAATGACACCCCTGAAAAAGCTTCCCGTAGTTATGATGCTGACAGAGATGGCTTTGTTATCTCTGGCGGCGGCGGTATGGTTGTGGTTGAAGAGTTAGAACACGCATTGGCACGTGGCGCACATATTTATGCTGAAATTGTTGGTTATGGTGCAACCTCAGACGGTTACGACATGGTAGCGCCAAGTGGTGAAGGTGCGGTACGTTGTATGCAGCAAGCCATGCACGGTGTTGAAGGTAAAATTGATTACTTAAATACGCACGGCACTTCTACACCAGTAGGTGATGTTAAAGAATTAGGCGCCATTCAAGAGTTATTTGGTGATGATTCACCCGCGATTAGTGCAACTAAAGCCATGACAGGTCATGCACTTGGCGCCGCTGGCGTACACGAAACCATTTATTCAATATTAATGATGGAACATAACTTTATTGCACCATCTATTAATGTTGAAACCTTAGATGAAAAAGCTGAAGGTTTAGATATTGTCACTGAAAAACGTGATGCAGAACTTAATTTAGTGATGTCGAACAGCTTTGGCTTTGGTGGCACTAATGCTACTTTAGTGATGCAAAAATATAAGTAGTTAGTTTTTATATTTGGTTTTTATATAAAATATAATTGATTAATAATCCCTCGTAGTACTTTGAAGTATTACGGGGGATTTTTTATTTTTGTGTTTTTTCGTATGATAAAAAAACTAAACTTGTATAATAAGCTGCTATAAGATCTATACACATTCAAAAAATTAATTATCCTTATGATAAAAAAAGAAAATTTCAAAAAGATATTAGAAAAATTAGCCTTTGAAAAATCAGGTAATGTTTATACTAAAAAATTTAAAGAACTTAATACCGAGCTAAAAGTAGACTTTAATAAGCAAGAGTTAATTTATCCTGAGAAAGATGGTCTGGTCGTAAATGATAAAACAACGTCTAATTTTTCTTCACCTGAAAATTTTGTCGTTTTCGAATGTGTACATAGACTGTTAACTCAAGGGTATCATCCTGAACACATCGAATTAGAAAAAACGTGGCAATTAGGACATACAGGTAAAAGTGGCAAAGCTGATATTTTTATTAAAGATAATTCAGGACAATCTCTTTTAATTATCGAGTGCAAAACAGCTGGCCCAGAATACACAAAAGCAATTAAAATTTTAGAAAATGATGCAAGAAATCAACTATTTTCTTACTTACAACAAGCTACATCAACAAAGTTCTTAGCTCTATACGCAAGTGATTTTATAGATGGAGAGGTAAAAGAAGATTACTACCTCATAAATGTCCAAGACAATGAAAAACTTTTAGAAAATTCACCAGAGTTAAAAAGCTTCAAAGATGCTACCACTTTCGAAGAAAAATATGCTGTTTGGAGAGATACTTACAAAAAAGATTATGCGACTGTAGGTTTATTTGAAGACAATAAAGCCTATGACATAGGAAAAAATAAATACAGCTTAAAAGATTTAAAAACGGTTTCAAGCAAAGATATTCAAGGAAAATATCATGAGTTTGCAACCATTATGCGACAACATAATGTTTCAGGTCGTGAAAATGCCTTTGATAAGTTAGTCAATCTTTTTTTATGTAAAGTGGTTGATGAGGCAAACAATGCAGATGAACTAAAATTTTACTGGAAAGGGGTAGCATATGATGACCCTTTCTCTTTGCAAGATAGACTTAACCACCTCTACAAAGTAGGGATGAAAAAGTTTTTAGGTGAAGATATAACCTATATTGAAAACGCTCAAATAGATGATGCCTTTTCAGTTTTTGCAGATAAGCCAAATATGACCAAAGAGATTATTCAAGGCTTTTTTAAAGAGTTAAAGTTTTTTACAAACAATGATTTTGCCTTTGTCGATGTTCACAACGAAGATCTTTTTCACCAAAAT
>WGGB01000086.1 GCA_015491935.1 Alteromonadaceae bacterium | reverse complement strand
ATATTTATTACCAAAAAGTTCAATTAACGCACGCTCTTCTGCCAATATTTGAAAACGGCTGATATAAAGTATAAAAACCACCACCACAGATAAGCTATAAACACTACCTAACCAGGCTGCCCATGCAATTAGGACACAAACCAAGCCAACATACATAGGATTACGAGTTATTTTATATATGCCTGTTTGCACTAATGTTGAAGCTTCTTCAGGCGTTTCAGGTTTAACCGTTGTTTTTGCTAATCGAAATGAAATGATCCCCGCAAGCCCAAAGAGCAAACCAATGGTGATAAATATTCCCCAAATAAACCACCTAACGGCAAGTAATCCTTGTGATACAGGAAAAATTTTCGCAATAACAAACATTAAGAAAGCCGCAATAGCTACTTGTACAACAGGGATTATTTTTAGTTCTAAAGGATGTTGCATTTTTTCTCCAATTTAAATAATCAGCGGTGGGCATTTCGTACCTCATGCACCACCCTACGCGATAGCTAAATTAATATATTATTAGCAACAACTACTTTACCGTTACATGTGGTGATTTCATCACTATCGCATCATTTAATTCAATGCCAATTCCAGGAGTTTCACTTACTTCAAAAAAACCATTAACAGGTTGCGGATCTTGAATACACAATTCACGGTTCCAGTCTTTTATGGCATAAGTATGATGTTCATGAATTAAAAAGTTAGGAATAGCTGTTTCTAAGTGTAAAGACGCTGCCGTTGCGACTGGGCCGCCACAAACATGAGCTTGAATACGAATATCATAAATATCGGCATAATCACACACTTTTTTCGCTTCGGTAAAGCCACCACATAAGCCAATATCAGGTTGTAATACATCAATAGATTGTGCTTCAAAGTACGGACGAACATCCCAACGATGATACAAACGTTCACCGCCCGCAATCGGCACATTAACATTTTCTGAAACCTTTTGATGCACCTTAGAATTTAAGTAATTCACGGGTTCTTCGTACATCATACAGCCTACTTCTTCAACCACTTCGCCCATTTGAATAGCACTGGCTGCCCCCATAAGTGAATGTGATTCAAAAATAATATCAACATCCTCACCAACAGCGCTGCGAATAGCGCGTAGTCTATCGCCAAATAAGCGCATTTGCGGTTTAGTAAATAATTTAGTGCGATCAAACGACGAACTACCATCTTGGTTATAAACAATGGGGTCTACTTTCACCGCATCATAGCCTTGTGCTAACGCTTTTTCAGCAGCTTTTGCGTATTCTTCGGGTTGAATAAGTTTGGTGATTTCACTATCCCAATCAAATTGTAATTGGCTGGCATAAGTACGCAGCTTGTCATTCACTTTACCGCCAAGTAGTTGATAAACAGGTACATCAAACAATTTACCTTTAATATCCCACAGTGCAGTATCTATAGCGCTCATTGCCGCATAAATTACGGGTCCACCGCCTAACCCCCAAAAACTTTCGCGTAACATTTTTGACCACAATAACTCAGTATTAAAGGGATTAAAGCCAATTAACATCGCCTCAGCAATTTCTTTAAGCATAGCGGCTGCCGCACTATGTCCCCAATCGTAAGCTAAACCCGCTTCACCAACACCGGTAATGCCTTGATTTGTATGAATACGAATAAATACAGGATTCCATGCAGTACGTTTAGGGCAATGAATGTCGAATATTTCAACATGGGTAATTTTTAAGTCGTTAATCAATTTAGTGGTCATTATTTTTCTCTTTAGGGTTAGTTACTGAAACAAGTTCAGCACCTCTTCATTTATTTATAAATTAACTTGCAAACGAGGGATCGGATCTAAATGCACGACGCATCATTGCAGGCCATGTTTTTTGACCGCCTGTTTTACCTGTATGTACAATATTGGCTTGCGCACGAATACCATCAACAATACTTTGATCAACTAAAATAGCCTCTTGCCCTGCCCCTTGAACTTGCAATTGCACTTGGCAAGCTCGCGTTAAATCATACATATGCATAAAGGCATCACCAATAGTTTTACCTAAGGTTAAGCCGCCATGATTACGCAATAGCATAAAATCGGCACTACCTAAATTAGCTTGCAAACGAGCTTTTTCGGCTTCATTTACGGCTAAGCCTTCATAATCGTGATAACTCATTGAGGCCAGTGCAAACATTGAATATTGGCTAAAGGGTAATAACCCTTCTTTTAAACTAGAGACGCTAATTAATTCATTGGTATGTAAATGTAATACACACTGAGCATCGTGCCGCACTTCATGCACAGCACTATGAATAGTAAAGCCTGCGGGATTTATCGCAAACGGGCAATTTTCATCAACAATATTACCGTTAATATCTATTTTAACTAAATTTGAGGCCGTAATT
>WGGB01000085.1 GCA_015491935.1 Alteromonadaceae bacterium | reverse complement strand
TGGATGTCGCAACCCGCATTCTGCCAGCATTACGCGCACTGCCCGGTGTACAGAAAGTTGAGCTGTTCGGCGCAGGTGATCCGGCACTGTGGATACAACCCGACCCTTTGCACATGCGCAAGGCCGGAGTCAGCCTTGCGGATATCGAAAGCGCTCTGTCTGATCAGGCACTACTCGCACCTGCGGGGCAACTACAGCTAGGCCATCAGTCACTGCTGATCGAGGCCAGAAGCCTGCCATTACAGCCGGAGCAGCTTGCGGCCATTCCAGTTCGTGGCACCGGGGGAGTTGTACCACTTTCCGCAGTGGCGCGGGTCGTCCATACAGGCACTCCAATTCATTCAGCTGTTCGCCTCAACGGTCAACCTGCGCTGGGAATGATTATTTTCAAACAGCCCAATGCCTCAACCGTACCAGTAGATCGACAGGTGGCAGCCACTCTGAAAGACTTACATGACCAGCTACCGGCTGGTGCCAAATGGGTCTCAATCTACCGTCAGGGTTATCTGGTGAACCTGATTGGTAGCGACCTGGGGCGCAGCCTGCTGGTAGGAGGACTGCTCGCGCTGATCGTGCTCGGCTGGATTCTTGGCTGGCAGCGGCACATCGCGGTACTGGCGATTTCGATTCCTGTTTCACTACTTTTGGCCATAGGTGGACTGTACGCTATCGGGCAGACATTAAATCTGCTCACCCTGGGTGCATTGGCGGTGGCCGTTGGGCTGTTGCTGGATGACGCCATCATCGTACTGGAATCCATCTACCATCGCTGGGAACAGGGACATACCGGCGCAAACGGTGTACGCAAGGGACTGCGTGACATTTTTGGAGCCGATGTAACAGGCACCTTAACCACCGTCAGCGCCTACCTGCCTCTGATCGCCGTCGGCGGTCTTGCCGGTCTGTTTTCACGGCCTTTTGCACTGGCGATGAGTCTGGCTCTACTCGCTTCATTGCTGGTCTCGTTAACACTGATCCCGGCAATACTATCCCGTGTGCACACCCTCCCACGGCCGACAGCATCGGCGGGGTATTTTATGCGATGGCTGGGGCGCAGTAATACGCACTTACTTGATTTTACCCTGCGCCGCCCCTTTATAAGTGCGGGCGGTGCACTATTATTTCTGATCCTTTCTCTAGCGAGTGCTGGATTGGTCCCCGTTAACTTCCTACCTCTGCCCAATGCCGGTGTACTTCTGGACAGCTTCACCCTGCCTCCCGGCACTTCACTGGATGAAACCGTGGCAACAGTGGACAAGATCAGTAAACGACTGCGTAGCGATCCGGCTGTGGCTCAGGTATATGCGCGCATTGGCTCTGCCCAGGGTACCGCCTATACTGAACTAAGTTCGGCTGGAGAGATTCAGATCGTGCTGTTCCCCGACAAAACCGGCAACGACCTGAACACACTAGCCAACCATCTACTGACCATCTCGCATCAGCCCGATGTGCAGCAAAGCATCGACACGCCGACTATCGAGCGTGTCGGAGAAAGCCTGTCAGGTTTGCCGCAACCCTTCGAAATCGCGCTCATCGGTAATCATATCGAGACCCTGAGGAAACTGTCATTACAGGTCACGGCGCGCCTCAAACAGGTACCGGATCTGGCCGATGTATTCAACAATGATGCCTATCCGGTCAATCAGCTACGCATTGAACCCCGTGCAGACGCATTACGCCTGGCCGGTTTGACACCGCGTGCACTGTTCGCACAAATCACCCCGTTATTACGCGGACGCGTGATTACCCGGATTCCCGATGGCATCAGTAACCTTGCACTTTACGTGCAGCTGACAGGTGCCAGTTACCGGACTCCTGAACAACTGGGTCAGTTACCCATAAAAACAGCCACAGGATGGCAACCATTGATCCATCTGGTAACCCTGCGCAAAACCATCGTACCTAACCAGCTGCGCCATCTGAATGGAGCCAGAGCAGTGGAAATTCTCGCTACACCTCTTGGCCCGCTGGGCAGCGTTATTGCAAAAGCGAAACAGGCCATGACCGGTCTGCATATGCCACCGGGATACCGGCTGAAATTTGGCGGTCTGTTCCTCGAACTCGAACACACCGCGCTGGTACTGGGACTGGCTGCACTGGCTGCACTGGCGCTCACACTGGGCGTTATGGTGCTGCAATTCGGTAATTTACGCGTACCACTGATCCTGTTGTTACAAGCACCGCTGGCAATGACGGGCGGACTGCTGGCGCTAACAATCAGTGGTGTTGGCCTCAATGCGACCAGCCTGATCGGCTTTCTGTCTCTGATCGGGGTCAGCCTTAATCACGGTATTGTTCTACTAACCTACGCACAGCGCAGTGAGAAAGAAGGAATGCCTGTTGAAGAAGCCGTTCGCAAAGCAGTGCATGTTCGTTTACGCCCTATTGTATTAACGGCATTGACGGCAATACTGGGTATGTTACCCATCGCTTTGGGCTGGGGGGCTGGTGCTGCACCAGAACAAGGGCTGGCTATCGTGGTTATGGGAGGTGTACTGTTTAGCTCACTGCTTGCAACCAATCTATTGCCAGCATTGTACGTACACAGCCGTCGGCGAGCACTTGCCAGAGGCTGATGTTTACAGCAGCGCCAATGCGCCGTTTGATTCCAGCCTGTCATTATGATATAGGTACGTTTTTTTGTCAGTAATTCAATCTGAGGCTAAGAGGACAAGCTGCGCTAGCATTGTGGCTTGTCTCATCGCCAATCGAGAGACGTACAGATGAGAAATATAGAGAATTAAAAGAAGCGGCTTAGACTATCTACAGTTTTATATCATTAATCTCATAAACTAAGTGATCATTTCTACTGGTTAAAATAGGTCGCTTAATTAATGAAACTGGTATTAGTTGAACATTGCAATATATGTACGGATCTTTGAGAAAGATGAGGGAAAAGCCTCATCTTACTTTATGTGTAAAATTAAGGGTTCAATTTAAACTGCTGCCAGTGATCTTTGTCGTTGTTATCACTAGATTTTTCAAAACAAATTCTATCGTGTAAACGACTCGCACGTCCTTGCCAAAATTCAATATAATGAGGTTTTACTCGCCAACCGCCCCAAAATTCAGGGTGTGGTACTTCGCCTTGAGGATAAAGTTTATTAAAATGAGCAACACGCTCTTTTAATTCATTATCATGTTTGAGTTTATGCGATTGTTTTGATGCCCAAGCGCCAATTTGACTACCTCGATCACGGCTATGAAAATAGTTTGCTGATTGCTCGCGGCTCACTTTTTCTACAGTACCTTCAATGCGAACTTGTCGCTGCAATACATTCCAATGAAGTAATAGTGCTACTTTATTATTTTCACTAAATTGACGACTTTTTTTACTGGCATAGTTGGTGTAAAAAACAAAACCTTGCTGATCAAACTCTTTTAGTAAGACCATACGCGAGCTCGGTTGTCCGTCACTACCACAGCTACTTACTGACATAGCTTCGGGTAATAAAATGCCCGCCTTATTGGCCTCGGTAAACCATAAGTTGAATAGCTCAAATGGATCTTGATTTTCAGAAATTTCAGGTAACGGTAAAGCAACGCCTTGACCAAAGGTTAATAAGCAGCGTAATTTTTCAAGAAAAGTCATAATAATTTGTTTTCTCGTTTAGAAGGGGCAGCAAAGTGCTAAAAATTTATTGTAGCACTTTACTTATATAAACAAATCTTTTGTTGGATAAAAAAGGGTTTTAGATCAATGTAGCAAGTCAATTATATTACCCTTAATATATTGCCTTAAATATCCCAATCGTCTTCATCATCGAGCAACTCTTTGAGACGCTTTTTCTCTAATAATTCATCAATACGTTTACGCACTGCTTTATCGTGTGCAGCGTGTTCAGCATCAGTCCAGTTCGCTTTTTCAGCGTCTGAAATTGGATCGGTATCGTCAATATCATCAATATCGATAAAATCGTCACTCATTAAATATTCCTCGTTTATAAATCTAATAGGTTGAAGTTAGGTACAAATGTATTTTTTTTCAAGGTATAAAGAATAATTTTTAAGTATTAATTATTATTGAGCTTGGTAAACTACAACTAAGTCAGCAGTTAGCGCAATATTTACACTTAAATTATGTCCCCTATAAAATTTCAGTTATGGTTTAGGCAAGCTAAAAAAAAACTAGTGCAACAACAACATCGCCAACTTGTTGTACTTGCTGGGAGCAAAACATGGGCGCATTCTTTATTATCGACGCTTAGTTCTTTTAATCATTTGGTTAGTCATGATACTTGGGCTATATACAGTGAAGATAGCTTGTTTTTTTCGGGCGATAATAAAGCTTTTTTGGATAAGAGAAAAGTAGAAAAAAGAAATTATCGTCATTATTTAGGAACTCAGCAGCAATATTTATTATTTGATGACCAAGAATTAACCATTGATGCTTTTGCCGCCCTATCGGGAACGATTAATGCGGGTGGGATGTGTTTTTTATACTGGCCAGAACCACTAAATAACTCTCCTTTAATTAAGCAAAGTTTATTCTTGCAGCGTTTTTTTCAACAAATAATGGCAGATGAAAATGTCAAGGTTATAAGTGAGCAAAAGAATGGATCGGTTTCTGAGCACCTTTTAGGGGACATTAATGAGGATAGTGATGAGCTTAGCGATAAAGCTATTGATGAAACTAGTTATGAACAAATATCAAAAGAAACAGCAGAGAGTATTTCAAGCAATTCTTTAGCATTACTTAATGAGCAAGGCTTTCCCTTAGGTTGTAAAACGCTTGAACAATATAACGCGGTGCAAGCCGTTAAAAAAGTGGTGAGTGGTCATAGAAACCGACCGCTGGTGTTAACCGCAGATCGTGGGCGCGGTAAGTCTTCTGCACTCGCTATTGCTTGTGCCCAAGTGATTAAAAATGCGCAACAGAGTGTTACTATAATTATTAGCGCGCCTCATATTCAAGCGGTTGACATTTTCTTTAGGCAACTTGCTACTAGCTTAGAGCAAGGAGTGCCGCGTAAAACTGAATTTAGTTATCAGCATGATCATTTAAAAAACCAGCCAATATCACGCGTTACTTTTTTACCTATTGACGTTTTATTAAAAGATAAGCCTCAGGCTAATTTATTATTAATTGATGAAGCCGCGGCAATTCCTGTGTATTTATTAGCGCGAGTTCTTGAATATTATCATCGAGTGGTCTTTGCCACCACGCAACACGGTTATGAAGGTGCAGGGCGAGGATTTGCTTTAAAGTTTCAGCGTCGCTTACAGCAATGCGCGCCAGAACATCAAACATTACACATTAAGCAACCGATCCGTTGGCATGAACATGATCCACTCGAACAATTTGTTTTTTCAACTTGTTTATTAAATGCAGAATTAAAGCCACTCAAATTAGATCAAATCAACTTAACGAGTTTATCGCTAACGGTACACAATAAAGCCGATTTGCTTCAAAATGAAAAACTACTTGCACAATTATTTGCAGTATTAGTTACTGCTCACTATCAAACTAGCCCTAGTGATTTAAGACTAATGTTAGATAATGAACAAGTCACGATTATTAGTTTATGTGACCACAATGAAACCAATGCTGACATTGTTGCCGTCGCCTTGTTGATCACTGAAGGTATAGATGAAAAAGATTGCCAGCAAGAGATAATACAAGGTATTAAGCAAGGACAAAGGCGTTTAAAAGATCAATTTTTGCCGCAGTCTTTAGCCGCTCATTGTGGTTTTGAGCAAGCCTTTGATCACAGCTATTTACGCATTATGCGTATTGCCGTACATCCGCAATTACAGCAACAAGGTATTGGAAATTATTTTTTAGCGCAATTAACAAGTTACGCACAGCAGCAAGAGGTTGATTTTTTAGGCACAAGTTTTGGTGCTAATACTGCTTTGCTACATTTTTGGTTGAAAGCTGATTTTAAATTAGCGCGTATTGGTTTTACTAAAGATCAAGCCAGTGGTGAGCATTCAGCGTTATTGTTAAAAAGTATTGTAGAAAAAAACAGTCATATTTTAGCTGAGGTTAATTACCAATTTTATCGTAGTTTTTCTTATTTATTAACGGAAACATATCAACACTTGCCAACTCAATTAGTCGCGTTAATTTTACAAAAAAGTCCAGCAAAGGCTGTAACTGAGTTAACCTATTTTGATCAACAAAATGTTAGTGCATTTGCTTACAAAAAACGGCTTTATCAGACTTGTGTCTTTAGTTTACATCTATGGTTGCTACAACACTTAACTGTGAACAAAACTCATGATAAAGACGTGTTATTATTAATTGCTCGCGTATTGCAAAAGCGTGCTATTAATGAAATTTGCCAACAATTTAACTTAACAGGCAAAAAACAACTTAATCAACAATTAGTTGATTATGTAAGAAAAACCATCAAAAAAGTTTAAAAGCTACTGAACACAGTTAAGTCTGACGAGAATTGTTGTTTTTTTAGGCAAATTTTTGTCATTCGGATGAAGCTCAGGATCTTTTAAAACGAAAACATAGAGACAAAAACATAAAGGCACAATCTTAATGACCATAATTTCGGTGAATAACTTAGTTAAGCACTATCACGTTAAAAAAAATGACATTGTTAAAGCGGTTGATGATGTGAGTTTTACGATTAAAGCAGGCCACTGTTTTGGTTTACTTGGTCCTAACGGTGCAGGTAAAACGACAACAATTGAAATTTTAGAAGGTATTATTGCTGCGAGTTCGGGTGAGGTTTTATATCATGGCGAGTTATTAAATAAAAAGATTGCCAGCAAAATAGGTATTCAATTTCAGCATACTGCTTTACAAGATTTTTTAACCGTGCAAGAAACACTCGATTTGTTTTCCTCTTTTTATGATCACACCATAGCACAGCAAAAATTAGTTGAGTTATGCGATTTACAAGATTTTTTAGAGCGTAATAATCGTTTATTATCGGGTGGTCAAAAACAACGATTATTATTAGCTCTTGCGTTAATTAATGATCCCGATATTGTTTTTTTAGATGAACCGACCACAGGATTAGATCCTCAAGCTCGACGTAATTTTTGGCAGTTAATTAAAAACATTAAAGCACAACATAAAACCATTATTTTAACCACGCATTACATGGATGAAGCGGAACAAGTTTGTGATGAAATTGCAGTAATGGACCAAGGTAAATTAATTGAGCAGGGTTCACCACAACAATTACTGCAAAAACACTTTAATGAAGTGTTTATTTATTTACCTAAGGCACAAGTGCCTGAGTCATTAATTAAGGATAATAATTGGCAAGTTTTTGATCTACAAGTAGAAATAAAAAGTAAAAATGTTGAAAAAACACTGACCTATTTAATGGCAGAGCAAGTTCCTCTTGCGGGTTTACACGTTAAGTCAGCAAATTTAGATGACCTATTTTTAAAACTTACGGGTCATTCATTAAGAGACTAAGATCATTCAACATTTGCTCTATTTGAATTATTAGAGTGCGATTGAATGACTGTTGATATTGTAGAAGGGGATTTATCCCCGAATTTACTCGCTAAAAAATTTATTATTTTTTAGCCGCTATATTATAAAAAGAGATAAATATGTTTAATAGCAAACGTTTTTTTGCGGTATTTAAAGCGCGTAATATTGAGTTTTTTCGCGATAGATCTTCACTCGGGTGGAATTTATTATTTCCCGTATTATTACTGGTTGGTTTTTCTTTTATTTTTTCGGGCAATGGTCGCAGTGCTTATAAAGTTGGTGTTATAAAAACTCAATCAACTCCTCAGCAAGCTATGGTTAATGCCTTTTTAAAGACTAAGTTTATTGATTTTATCCAGTATAAAAGTTTAGCTAAAGCTGAGCTTAAATTGTCTCAACACGGTATTGACTTAGTGGTAGATTTTAATCATAAACGCTATTGGGTTAATGAAAATTCACCTAAAAGTTACCTTGTTGAAAAAATATTTTTAGCCAGTGAACAGGGTTTTACGCGCCAATTAACGCAAGGCAAAGGCATTCGTTATATTGATTGGGCATTACCAGGTATTCTAGGTATGAACATGATGTTTAGTTGTTTGTTCGGGGTTGGTTATGTCATTGTTCGTTATCGTAAAAATGCGGTATTAAAACGATTAAAAGCAACGCCACTTTCGGCGTTAGAATTTGTTAGCGCGCAACTAATTTCTCGACTTTTTATTGTGATGTTTATTAGCGCTAGTGTGTATATTGGCTGTAATGTATTTTTAAACTTTTATATGTTGGGAAGTTACTTTGATTTATTTGTAGTGGCTGCACTTGGAGCATTTTGTTTGATCAGTTTAGGCTTGTTAGTTGCCAGTCGCAGCAAAAGCGAAGAATTAACAGGTGGTTTATTAAATTTAACCACTTGGCCAATGATGATGTTATCTGGAGTCTGGTTTAGTTTAGAAGGAGCACCCGAAGGTTTAAAAGAATTTGCCCAATTTTTACCCCTTACTCATTTAGTTGCAGGTGCGCGTGAAATCATTACTCAAGGGGCGAGTTTAAGTGATATTAGTTATCACTTAACGGTACTTGCCATTATGAGCGCTGTATTTTTAGGTTTGGGAGCGTATTTGTTTGATTGGAATAGCGATCGCTAGTCTTAAAAACTCAATCGACATAAAGCGTGTAATAAAATATACTGCCATGAGTTATGTGAATTTGAGCTAATAGTGTTATTAGCGGAGTATTTTTTATGTCAGTTGTGATCAGTGGTACGGGATTATTTACCCCACCTTACTCTATTTCTAACGATGAATTAGTAAGATGTTTTAATCAATATGTTGATAATTTTAATCGTGAGCACAGTGAAGCTATTGCTGCGGGTGAAATAAAGGCATTATCTTATTCAAGTAGTGAATTTATTGAAAAAGCTTCAGGAATTAAAAGTCGTTATGTTATGTCTAAAGACGATATTTTAAATCCTGAAATTATGCGACCTACTTTTGTTGAACGCCCTAATGAAGAGCTTTCGTTACAAGCTGAAATGGGTGTTGCTGCGGCTAAACAAGCGTTAGATGCCGCTAATAAAAAACCTGAAGATATTGATTTAATTATTGTCGCTTGTGCATATACACAACGTTATTATCCTGCTATTGCCATTGAAATTCAAAATGCGCTAGGCGCACAAGGATGGGGATTTGACATGGTGGTTGCTTGTTCTGCGGCTACTTTTGGCTTAATTAACGCAGCTAACGCCATTCGTAGTGGCACGGCAAAAACAGTGTTGGTGATCAATCCCGAAATACTCACTCCGCAAATTAATTATCGCGATCGAGATAGTCATTTTATTTTTGGTGATGTGGCTACGGCGAGTGTTTTAGAAGATGAAAGCACGGCAACGAGCGAACATCAATTTAAAATAATTGCCGAACAACCTATTACGCAGTTTTCTAATAATATTCGCAGTAATATTGGCTATATTAATAAATGTACCCCTGAAACAGCTGACGCAGATGATAAATATTTTATTCAACAAGGACGTAAAGTCTTTAAAGAAGTTTTGCCTATGGTGTCGCAATTAATTGCTGCACAAATGGATAAAGCGCAAGTTAGTGCTGACGATATTAAACGTTTATATTTACATCAAGCCAATATTAATATGAATGGTTTTATTGCGAAAAAAGTCTTAGGTAGAGTGCCGAGTATTGAAGAAGCGCCAATTATATTAGATGAATATGCTAATACCAGCTCAGCAGGTTGTATTATTGCATTGCATAAATATCATCAAGACTTAGTTGCTGGTGATAAAGCGGTATTGTGTTCGTTTGGTGCGGGTTATTCTGCTTGTTGTTTAATTTTAGAACATTTGTAGGTTTATTTGTGCGGTGACATTATCGTCGCCGCTTGCCGCGACAATAAGACAATAACAAGACTATAAGATTGTAGGTCGCCGCTTGCCGCGACAATAAGAGAATAATAAGACGATAAGATTGTAGGTCGCCGCTTGCCGCGACAATAAGAGAATAACAAGACTATAAGATTGTAGATCGCCGCTTGCCGCGACAATAAGACAATTATAAGTCATCCTGACGTAGGTCAGGAGCTAACATCATAATCCCCAGCTTTTAATAATAGTATCAATTAATTCATAGGTTTCTTTAGGCTTCTCTAAAGGGAACATATGCCCACCATCAATATGATAACGCTTAATATTATCGTTTAAATTTGCAAAACGTTTAAAAAAGTATGCGGGGGCAACATCACTTTGATTCGCGGTAATTAATGCCGCAGGAACTTTTAATTGCTGTTTAAATTTTGCGAGATGCGTTGGCATATTGCGAAAAATTTCAGTTTCTACTTGTCGATTAAATACTAATTCAAGCTGCTCTTTATTTGGTTTAACACCACTATTAATATAATCTTGTAAACATCTAGGATCAAAATTGCTAAATAATTTACTACGACTAAATTGTTTTGCTAAATCAGTCTTAGCTGGCCAAAACTGTCGTCTATTTTTAGATTTACCTGCAGGTGAAATATTATCAATATAAGGCGTTTTCTTTAGTAATTTTATTGCCCAACTTTCAATTCCTGTGATCACTGGCGGATCAAGCATGATCAAACCTTTAAACAACTCAGGGTGTTTACAGGCGGCAATAAATGAAATAACACCACCAAAAGAATGTCCCATAGTAATAACAGGCTCAGGCTGTTGTTTAACAAAATGAACTAGTTCATCAACTAAATGTGGCCAATTATTAGTAACAGGAAAATGGCTATTATGTCCATATTGCTCAAGGGCAATGATTTTATAAGCACTTTGGGAATTATTATCGTTATTTGTTTGCGTAAAATACTCAAAAAAAGTGCGATAACTGCCTGCTGGAAAACCATTAGCATGGGCGAAATTAATAATAGTCATAGTATTAATGCTGTTTTTATAAGGTAAATATCAATCTAGCACAAAGAGGTCGGATGAGATAGTCAGTTTTAAAAAGCGACATTAATGCCATTGATAAAACTTTATAATATTCAGCATGAAAGAGCTATGGCTAGCATCATGCTGAATATTATGACACTAGGCTATTTTGTCCAATTCAATCTTTTAGCATCTTGTAGTTTTTGGTAACCCGCAAGTAATTTGTTGTGGGTATTAAAGCCTTCTAAACTTAATCCTGGGCAATGTAAGCCATAAAATACTTCACGGCCTTCAACGATATCTAAACAACGTTGTGTTAATTCTTTTCCATACATAAGGGCAAGTGAATCTATATAGTCATCATACTTACGTTCGTCATGCCATTTTATTTCTAACAATGCTAGTAAACAGCGAAATTTACGAATATTACTCTCGTTAGTTTTATCAAGGTGTAAGCACCATGTTACCCAATCAATAGCGCGTTCGTCTTCCATTGCAAGGGTAAGCATTGCTTTCATTTCACCTAAGCGCATATCAGCCCAAAGTGTGTTGGCATCAGGGGCAATCCCAATAAATTCAGCAGCAGCCATTGCATCGTTATAACCGCCGTCTTCTAAGCCTTCAAATATTTCAGTCCATTGAGCTTTATCTAAATTTTTAAGTGTTAAAAATGCCTCTCTAAATAAGCCGCCATCGTTATTGTTATTCCACACTATTTCATCAACAGGATATATGTCTGACATACCAGGTACTAAAATACGACAAGCGTAAACATTTAAGTGGTTGTAGTCCGAAACATATATATCATGTCCCATGCTGTGAATAATATTAACTAAGTACTCGTATTCAGTACTTGTGGTGGCATCATGATCCCAATCAGCAAATTCATAATCCGCTTTGTTTTTGAAAAAATCATAAGAAATAAAACCACTTGAGTCGATAAAATGTAGTTCAATGTTATGTGGTGAGGCTATTTCTTCTTCGTCAAACGTCGGCGGTTGAAAAACATCTAATTGTTCTAAACTTCGACCTTGCAATAATTCAGTAACGGTTCTCTCTAATGCGACTTCAAAACTTGGATGGGCACCATAAGAGGCGAATACACTACCATCTTTAGGATTAATTAGCGTTACACTCATCACGGGATATTTTCCCCCTAATGAAGCATCAGCAATACGTAAGTGGAAGCCGTGGCTTTCTAATTCTTTACAGGCAGCTTCAATTTTAGGGAAACGCGCTAGGACCTCAGTAGGTACTTCGGGTAAACAAATCCCTTCAGCAATAATTTTGTTTTTTACATAACGCTCAAATACTTCTGACAAGCTTTGTACACGAGCTTCGTTTTGAGTATTACCTGCAGACATACCATTACTAACAAAAACATTACCGATAATATTGATAGGAATGTAAGTTTTTGCGCCATCACTAACGCGATAATAAGGTTCACAACAAATACCGCGTTCGCCAGCACCTGAGTTAAATTCAAAGAGTCTATCTGCTTCTATTTCGTTGTTAGGATCAAAATATTGCCATAATTTATCATTTAACATACCTGTTGGCATACTACCGTCTTGAGGGACGACAAACCATTTTTCGTCAGGATAATGCACAAAATCTGCTTGTGAAAATTCTTGTCCTAAATAATAGTCAGCAAAAAAGTAATTACAGCTTAAGCGTTCAAAATACTCACCTAAAGCACTCGCTAAACAGGCTTTAGCGGTAGCGCCTTTACCGTTGGTAAACATTAATCCGCATTCTTTGTCTTTAATATGTACTGAATAACAGTTAGCGACAGGATTTAGCCATGAGGCTTCTTCAATATCAAAACCGAACGATTTTAGTTTAGCTTGCATGGTGGCAATTGACGTTTCTAAATCGCTGTCTTTGCCTTTTATATATGTTTTTTCAGTCATAAGTTACTCAATGATAATGCGATTTTTAAAATAGCATTTTGTTTTACAAAAATAATGACGCTATTATCGTTTATGCTGAGTTATTTTGCACTAAAGTGTTGATAAAACGAATCAATTAAGTGTTAACTAATTAAGGTTTAACTAATTAAAATTTAACTAATTTACCTCTGTTTTTCTGGTTTTATCCAGTGTATATCGCGTTGTGGGAATGGAATAGTGATGTTTTCTTTTTCTAAGGTTAAATAAATTGCCTTATAAGCTTGATACTTAGCCTCATAAAAATTTGCGGTGGGTGTCCATAATCTAATCGCAATATTAATGGCACTGTCGGCAAATTCATCAATACCTATTTGTGGTTTTCGCGCTTTGCTAACAAAGCTAAGTTGTGTAAATGTTTCTTCTAGTAATTTAATAACTTCTAACGGGTTATGATGATAAGCAATACCTACGCTGAGTTCTAATAAAGAATCATTATTAGAATTATGCAACACTTCACCAACGATATGTTTGTTGGGGATCATAATTTTTACGTCATCTTCGTCACGTAAAATAGTGTAAGCGAGCAATACTTCTTCAACCACTCCTTTAACGCCTTGTACAGTAATGGTGTCACCAACCACAAAAGGACGAATTAAAATAATATTAAACCCTGCGGCATAGTTAGCAAGTAAGCCTTGCAATGCTAAGCCAGCACCTAATGAAACGGCACCAATAGCGGCGATAAATGGTGTAACGCTAATGCCGAGTTTGCCCAAAGCAATAATGGTGATCATCACCACAATAAGCATTTTGGCGGTATTGGCAATAAACCGACTTAAGGTAATATCCAGTTTTTGTTTTTCACACAGGGTTAAAACCCAACGACCAATTTTACCTGCAAACCAGTAACCAATAAGAAAAATTATCAGGGCACCAATTAATTGAAAACTGTAATTGGCAAAAAAGTTAATAATTAAATCGTAAAATTGTGTTACTTGATCAATTTCATCTTTAAGCAAAACGGTGGGCGCTAAAGAGGTAGAAGCTGCTGTCATCGTGAATATCCATGTTATTTTGTATCAGATAATATAGATATTAACGTTAAATTAATAAAAGTCAGTCTTTTTATTAAAAATTGTTTTTTTGTTAGTATCTTAGGCTTAAGCGTTTAGCTTCACTCTTTTGGGTTTACATTATTGAATTAATTGAAAGCTTAGGAATGTGCGTCATTGAAGCTTATACTTGTACATAAGATGGCATTAGTTTTGGTGTACAGTGGCACGTTGATATTGAACAAGCGGTCGAAAAACTAGGCAAATTAGTTTATAGCTATCCTGAAGCGGAAAAGTGACATGAGTAGTGCATTACAAAATATTAAAGTATTAGATTTAAGCCGTATTTTAGCTGGTCCTTGGGCAACGCAATTATTGGCTGATTTAGGTGCTGAAGTAATAAAAATAGAGCGCCCTAAAACAGGTGATGATACCCGTCATTGGGGACCACCTTTTGTTAATAATGCTCATGGCGCTAATAACCAAGATGCGGCATATTTTCACTGTGCCAATCGTAATAAAAAATCTTTAGCTCTGGATATTAGTTGTACACAAGGGCAGAACATTATTAAAGATTTGGTGACTCAAGTAGATGTTTTTATTGAAAACTTTAAAGTTGGCGCTTTGGCTGACTATGGCTTGGATTATCAAAGCTTAAAGCAGTTAAACCCTAAGTTAATTTACTGTTCTATTACTGGCTTTGGTCAAAGTGGGCCTTATGCTCACAAGGCAGGTTATGATGCGATGATCCAAGGAGAAGGTGGCTTAATGAGTATTACAGGCGAGCCACAAGGTGCGCCAATGAAAGTAGGTGTTGCAGTAGTCGATATTACCACGGGGTTGTATGCAAGTAATGCCATTTTAGCGGCGCTGTTTGCTAGAACACATACAGGCAAAGGACAATATATTGATATTGCTTTATTAGATGTACAAATTGCGCTGCTGGCGAATCAAGGGATGAATTATTTAACCACGGCTGAAAACCCAATAAGACAAGGTAATGGTCATCCTAATATTGTGCCTTATCAAACTTTTGCTACCTATGATGGCAGTTTGATTTTGGCAATAGGTAATGATCAGCAATTTCAAACATTTTGCCAAGCCGCAGGCTGTATTGAATTAGCTCAAGATAAACGTTTTGTTACCAACCAACAACGAGTTAACAATCGTGAGCAATTAATACCACTGTTGGCAAAAATTATTGCCAGTAAAAGCAGTCAACACTGGCTTGATTTGTTAGAACCTATTGCCGTGCCTTGTGGCGCAGTAAATACTATTGCACAGGCGTTAACTCACCCACAAATTAAGCACCGAAAAATGGTAAAGCAACTATTGAATAATGAAGATGAGTTAATACCGACCATTGTTTCACCCATTAATTTGTCAACAACAAAATTGCAATATAATCATGCTTCACCAGCATTAGGTGAACATAGCAAACGCGTGCTAGCAGACACCTTGGATTATAGTGACAAACGTATTGCTGAACTTTTCAATTTAGGTATTGTGCAATAAATAAAAAGCGTGTGACGTAAATTGTAGCAGAGAGTTTATTCCCGAACGCAGTAAATAATTAACTGAAATAGATCTTATAAATAAAGCCTTAAGCCTTTATTTCTGATCGTCATAGCCAAGATGAGTAAAAAAATCAGTATCACCAAGGTTGTAATCACATTGTGCCAACCAAGTTTTAGCCTCGTTAATATTAGTAAATACACGGCGTTCATAGCTGCCATCGGTGTGTGGGATCATTCTTTCGAGCTGCATTTCTTTTGCTGCGCTTGGCGAATAAACATGACAATCTTTAACACAACCATTGTCTTTAAACCACTGGCAGTGCTCAATAACGTGCTGCTCTATTTCAGGTACGCCAAGTTCCCAATCTTCAAAAATAGATAATATAGCCCATGTGCCGTTATGTTGTGCTAAAGGCGTTGCTTTTTCCCTAAATTCTTTAATATACGTTATAATTGCTTCTTCATTCCATGAACCGCTAAAGTATTGAAGTAAAACGTTATTACTTACTTCGATTTTCCATTCACCATGAATTGAAAACATATTTTACCTCAATATGTATTGTTGTAGGGATTATTGAACTTTTAATAGATTAACGGGAGAGTATTGATCCGTCAATAAGCGAATGTCTGTTGAACTGTCGTTATCTAGTTTGATTTTTCGTGATAGTTTTTTACTGTTAATACCGTATTTGTTTAGTTTATTTTTAAATTGTAAGCTGTTGTTCTTAATTTGTAATTTTAATAAGCTTGCTGCAATAGGTTGTTTTTGAGCAAGGATAATTCGATTAGACAGATTATTATTTTTAACGTTGTAATAATTTTTAAACACCGCATGGTAGGTGGCTGACTCATGAGCATATAGGCGACTAGTTGAAAAAGTGTTAGCGGCTAATACGCCTGTAGGGCTTAAAATTTGTTTCACTTCTTGTAAAAATTCAACCGTCATTAAATGTTCAGGAATATAGTCGCCGTTAAAAGCATCTAAAATAATTAAATCATATTGTTGATGTTTTAATGCCGCGCGCTTAATAAAAATTCGACCGTCTTGAGTTATTGTTTTTATCTGCTTATTTTCAACATAATTAAAATATTTTCGCGCTACTTTAATCACTGCATCGTCAAGCTCTACATTGGTAATATAAGCTTGGGGCAATAATTGATGAAAAGTATTTGATAAGGTACCGCCACCCAACCCTATGATTAATATATTTTTAGGATTAGGGTTTATCATTAACGCCGACATAACTAATTTGGTATAACTAAATACTAGCTTTTTAGGTTTACTTTTAAACATACAACTTTGTTGTGATTTTTGTTGTTTGGTATGAAATTTTAAACAACGTAAATCCCCTTCATCGTCAACGGTTATGTTTCGATATAAAGAGCGCTCATGATGGATTGTTTTAGCGGTTGAAAAATGAGGAAAAAGTATAAACGTAAGGATGAAAATATAAATAAATTTGTACATGGCTTAGCCTTATGATGTTTGCTTAATCGAATTATTCAATACGGCGATTTTTTGCTGAACGATAACCGCTAAAGAGCCTAAAACGATTAATATACCGCTAAACGTTAACACGATTTTATTCACATCAAAATATAAAACCAAGTAGAAAGAAGTAATAATGGTACCGAGGGCACTTCCTAAGGTCGAAATAAAATAAAGATTACCCGCGACATTACCGCTGTGATCTTGGTGTGTGGTTAAGAGTCGAACTGAGTAGGGCGATAACATCCCTAAAAATATCGTGGGAATAAAAAATAATACAATTGACGCGAGTAATGACCCGTAACGACTGTCTTCGATATTTATAAATATTATTTCCATGAGTGGCTGAGCGAAATAAACAATGGGTAAAATGGTAATACCCGCAATAATAAAAATGCTGCCATAATGTGCTAATGAAGTTGAACGAGTAGAAAGTTTACCACCAAATAAGTAACCAAGTGACAAGCTCAACATAAATACGGTGATAATACTGCCCCAAATATGCACACTACTGCCAAAATAAGGCGCAAGTATTCTACCGCCTAAAAGTTCAATGCCCATAATGCAAAAACCACTGCAAAAGGCGAGAAGGTAAATAAATTTGTTGGTCATGCAGTTGTCCCTTTTATTGTTTTGTAGGTCGCTGCTTGCTGCGACAATTGGTTATGACAATGTTTTGTTACGCCTCGCGTTGCTCGGGAGAACCTACAGGACAAAATTTCTGTAGGTTGTGTGGCTGCGAGAATTAGCTAATCTCACACCAACAACGGCTTTAAAAACCTCGCGGTATGCGACACTTTATTTAATGCAACATTTTCAGGGGTATCAGCTACTAAAATTTCACCACCACCAGAACCACCTTCGGGGCCTAAATCGACTATCCAATCAGCGGTTTTTATTACATCTAAATTATGTTCAATAACCACAACAGTATTGCCATGATCACGCAAACGATGAATAACGTCCAGTAGTTGTTTTATATCATGAAAATGTAATCCAGTGGTGGGCTCATCTA
>WGGB01000084.1 GCA_015491935.1 Alteromonadaceae bacterium | reverse complement strand
TGCATCTAGTAGCTGTTTACCATAACGTTTGGTGACGACACGGCAGTCAAGCAAGGTAATAGTGCCAGTATCTTTTTCATTACGTAATAATCGTCCTGTGGCTTGGATCAATTTTTTTGAGGCTTCTGGCACTGACAAACTCATAAATGGATTTCCGCCCTTGGCAGTAATGTATTCAGACTGTGCTGCTTCAACTGGCGAGGTTGGTACCGAAAAAGGCAGTTTAGTGATCACTAAATTAGTTAAGTATTTTCCTGGTAAATCAAGCCCTTCTGAAAAGCTTTGTGTACCAAATACTATGCTAACTTTATTATCGTCGATACGTTTTTTATGGTTTTTAATAATCTTTTGCCGTGAATTTTCGCCCTGTACTTGAATAGTAAATTTGTGTTTTTTACGCAGTTCTTCTGCGACTTTTTCCATTTGCCAATAGGAAGAAAATAGCACTAAGTTTGCCTGTTCAGTTTTTAATAGCTTAGGTAATTTTTCAATGAGTTCATTAGTAAACTGTTGCGCACTTGGTTCATTCTTCATTTTTGCTAACACTAATTGCGCATTTTCTTGATAATTAAAAGGTGAATCAACGTGCTGATATTGACTGCCATCGTTAGTTTGTAAGCCTGCTTGAATACGAAAATGGTCAAACGAGTTTAATGCGCGAATAGTTGCCGAGCATAATACCGCACCTTCACATTGCGACCACAACATATCTTCAAGCATAAAACCGACTTCTATCGGTGATGCGCTTAACTGATAATCGGCTTTATGGCTTTTACCATGCTGAACTTGCGTAAGCCAACGGGCTAATGGCGCACCTTTTTCGGGATCAGCTTTGGCATACATTTGCCACAGCGCATAATGGTTTTCCATACGTTGTAACATAAACCCTGCTTCGGCAAGTAGCGGTTCAGCAAGGTAAAGCTTTACCTCTTGCTCTTTTACTGCATCAATTAGCGCAGTATAAAGTTTGTTAATATGGCTTAATGATTTGCGACTTAACTCACTAATATCATGCGCCCAATTTTTTAACGTTTTAGGAATAGCACCATTTTCAAAACGATATTGTTTTTCTTGTTCACTTTTACCAAAGTTTTTATTTTCATTATTGGCAAAGTAGACTGGCGCATTGTTTTCAATAAACACCGCCACTTTTTGCAATTCAACTAATAAATCTTGGCAGTTATCACCCAAGCTCAAGGCTGGACTAATTGTTTTTTGGCTTTTGATCAAATTTGATATTTTATCGCCGGTTTCTTTTAGCTTGGTTACCCATTCGATTGAGCCCTTTATATTGACCGAAGCACTGGAAAAATCACGCGCAACCTTAGGTAAATGATGTGCTTCATCAATAACATAAAAACAATCCTGCGGATCGGGTAATATTTTACCGCCACCTAGCTCTAAATCAGCGAGTAATAAGCTGTGGTTTATGACCAGTACATCCGCTTTATCCATAGTTTCACGCGCTTTATGAAATGGGCAGGTTTGATGATCGCCGAGCGTTAATTTACAGCTATGTTTATCAGATTGAATTTGTTGCCAAATATTTTGTGAAATAGTGTTGGGCCAGCTGTCTCTATCGCCTTGCCAACTACCGTCGTTTAATGCTTTTTCTAGATCTTTTAATAGTGTTAAATCACTGGCTTTAGGTTTTTCGGCAAAGGTAAATCCAGCTTGTGGCGTATCATTGTTAGTTGCATTTGCAGCGGCTAATTTTTGTTTACACACGTAACGTTGCCGACCTTTTACTAAAGTGTAATTAAAGTTTAAACCTGAGTGTTTTTGTAAAAAGGGTAAGTCTTTGTCAACTAATTGTTCTTGCAGTGCAACGGTAGCGGTTGAAATACAAACTTTTTTATCACGGGCAACGGCGAGCGGTATTGCACCTAAGCAATAAGCGAGAGATTTACCTGTACCTGTGCCAGCTTCAAGGGTGATTATTTTACGATCTTTGTTATATTCGCCCGCCAATGTTTTAGCTATTTCGGCAATTAAAAAGGTTTGTTGTTTGCGCGGAGTAAAGTTTTCTAAACTTTCACCAATCGCTTTGTATGCCTGTCGGATCACCATTTTTAATTGTTCGCTGAGCATTTATTGTTATTCCATTTTTAATAGACTTACACTAAGTGAATAGTGCATACTGCTGTATATAATAACAGGCTATTAGTTTTTATTCATCGCAATATGCACAATAATTTAGACAATTTTAACGATTCAGGTTTTTTATTAACTCGTAAAGTGCATGATACTGCCCGCGGTTTAATGGTTAACCTTTGGCTTAAAACAGCCAAGGGCGCAGTAAATTTAGTGATTGAAAATGAGCAAGCGCTCTTTTTTGTTGAAGTTAAGCAAGCTCAGCAGGC
>WGGB01000083.1 GCA_015491935.1 Alteromonadaceae bacterium | reverse complement strand
GAATTTGGTTCAATGTCGTGCAGTAGGCTAAGAATTTTGGTATAGCTATCGTGTAAGTTGCTCATTTGACTAATCTTTTGGTGAAGATGTCATTATATCACGCTAAGTAATTAAACAACTTACAATTTCAATTTTTTTATTAATGCACCACGGGTTAACGTTTAGTTAAATAAACGCCACATTCGATATGATCGGTATAAGGAAATTGATCAAATAGCGCAAATTTTTCAATTTTATGAGTTTTAACCAAGGTTTTTAAATTTTCTTCTAACGTGTGTGGATTACATGAAATATAAACAATATTGTTAAAGCGACTAACTAACTCGGTACTGTCTGGATCTAATCCCGCGCGTGGAGGATCCACTAATACCGTATCGTAATTATAGGTGGTTAAATCAAAACCTTCTAAACGTCTAAATTTGCGCTCACCATTCATTGCTTGGCTAAAATCTTCACTGGACATACGTACAATATCAACATTGGTTAAATTATTTTTAGTAATATTTGTTTGTGCTGAATGTACAGATGTTTTTGATATTTCAGTACCGAGTACGCGATCAAAATTTTGCGCTAAGGCAATACTAAAATTACCATTACCACAATAAAGCTCAATTAAATCACCGCCAAGATCCGCGGTAACTTGCTGTGCCCAGAACAACATTTTTTCATTAACTTTGGCATTAGGTTGAGTAAAACTGTTTTCAACTTGTTGGTAAGTGAAAATTTTATTGGCTACCTTTAGGTTTTCAAAAACATAATCATTGTCTAAAATGATTTTTTGTTTACGTGCGCGACCAATAATACCCACAGTGTTAACGTTTAAAGTGCTTTTAAGGTGTTGCTGTAAATCGGTTGCTTGTTGTTGCCATTGTTCATCAAGTTGCTTGTGATAAAGTAAGCTGATCAACAATTCACCACTTAATGTTGACAGAAAATCGACTTGGAAAAGCCGATGCCTTAACACGGGTTTATTAATGATAGCCTCGCGTAACGCTTTCATGGCTTGATTAATTAACTTACTGGCTACCGGAAATTTATCAACACGAAATTTCTGTTTCGTTTTACTATCAAACATAATGTAGTAAAGATCATCGTCTTGATGCCACAATCTAAATTCTGCACGTTGACGATAATGAAGTGGCTCTGAGGTGAATATTTCAAATTCAGGCAAGTTAAATTCAGCAAACAAATCAGCAATATGCTGTTTTTTATGTTCAAGTTGTGATGAATAATTATCTGGATGAATATAGCTAAACATAAAATAGCTCAATTACTATTGTGTATTTGGGGCGCAAATTTTAACGGGATCTCGTATTTTGTCTAGCTTTTTAGCTGATTATATTTAACTAAAGTATGTTTTTTAATCGTTAATAACGAGTTATTACTGTCATTAGAGATAAATTTAATCAGCAATAAGATATCTTAAACGAATATTTGAGGTAACATGAATATATATTAATCATATTGCATGATTCAGCGTCATCATTAGTAAAATAATTTACAAAAAGACAATAAAAAGCCCATATCGGTATAACCAATATGGGCTTTTTTGATCTCAATTTTAACTAATTATTCAGTATTTTCTGTTCGTTCGGGACGTTCTTTTGCTTCTCTTACTTTCAATGTTCTTTGTTGAAATTCCATATCGTTTAATGTTGATATTACTTTATCAATATTATCAGTCGACATTTCAACAAAACCAAAACCACGTCGTTTGCCCGTATGTTTGTCTTTCATTAAACGTACCGAATGGACAAACCCATGTTCAGAGAAGAGTTCACGAACAGCAGATTCATTTGCTCTATAAGGAAGATTTCCTACATAAAGTGTTTTTATATCCTGACTTTCTGGTGATGCAGAACTTTGAGAAATAGAAACAAAAGGTGCGATAACTGCGCCAATGAATAAGCTTGCTGCTACTGTTAATGGCTCAACACCAATAACACCCGCAATAAAATAGCCAATAATGGCAAAAACAATAGCAACAATGATGACTGTTACAATTTGAGGAGACTTCATAAATTATGACCCTGATTATTATTTTAAATGATAAATTGCAATTCTATGTTACCCAGCTTTCATTAATGTGCAACAAGAATGAGTAAAATCTATCCATTTAATGAGGTTAATGCAAATTATTTAGCTAAATAATCATTTATAAATAGTAAACATGATAACTTTAGATTAATTAAAAGACATATTGAACGCTATTTATTCACTATTTAAAGTATTTATAAAAAAAACACAAATAAAGTGATTTTAACGCTTGACCTTAATCCAAAAGTCTCTAAAATGCGCATCCAGATTCAGGGGGTTCACTTCAAAAGGAAGTCCAAGAGTCTGTTTTGATAAGTTATCTCAATTAGGTTTACCTAGAATGAATAGCT
>WGGB01000082.1 GCA_015491935.1 Alteromonadaceae bacterium | reverse complement strand
TTGTTATAGTACTCATGTGACCCTCTCTCTTTTTCTGTATATAGAAGTTTATTCAACCCTATATTGGCTCATTTGAAGCCGTAAGTGGAGTGGAGAGGGTCCATACCATTAATTTAATTAAATTTCATTGAGAGGGAATAACTTAATCAACTTGGCATAACAATAAAAATGAAGAGACTATAGTAATTGCATTGCCAAGTGCTAACAAGAGGTTAGCGCAAATGTTTTAGTAAATTTTTGTGAATAAATAATTGAAATAATTAATTGAATAAAAAAATAAAATAAAAATATGCTTTTTACAGAGTAATTATTTAAAAAACACAAGTAAGCACTCAATTACCACGATAACAAAAGGATTAAAGTCGGGTAAAAAAATTCATATTTACTGCATACTAAATCATTTTAGAGTATTTATTCTGAATAACTATGCGACACAGTATTATTAGTCCATAGCGTTGTTTTTTATCTCATTTAAAATAAACAACTCGCATTAGCTTTTCTAATCCGAAGTTTGAATTTGTTTAGTTTGTCAGTTAAGAACAATACTCTTATTATAGTTTCGTGTTCTGAGCTAGCGCAGTGAATTATTTTTGTGATGCTTACTTTGTTTAATACTTTAGTTAAACCAAACAAGAGTGTTCATTAGCCAGATTACTAATTGAATAGATTATTTTTATCTTTTCTTTGACATGTTCCCGGAATTATAACTTCCTTCTATCAACTTTATTTTAAGTTGGCCCGTAATTGATGTTACGGGCTTTTTTTTGCCTAAAATTTAGTGCATCACATTTTATAAATATCAAGTTGATTAATTGATAATAATACCAATCCGCATAAATACTTACTCACCCTTGCTGGCTAAAATCAACAATAGCTGCGTTGCTTTCAATCGAAATAGCCAGCTATTACTCAATCAAGCGCCTTGCTCTTGCTAATTTTTTCTGCGCAATCATTGATCACTGACTTATACGAAATGGTATAAAAACGTTATATAAGACTTTTGCTATTAATCAAGATCATTCAACGGCCAAGTCACAATATGATCTTCAAAATCATCTAGATCAACATCATCATCTTTGACTATTTTACCACGCACCGACATACCCGCTTTGTGCATTGCCGACTTTTTACCTTTATGTAATAACGGATGCCAAGAAGGTAAACCACGCCCTTCATTCAAGCGGCGATAAGTACAGCTTGGCGGCATAAAAAATACCGCCTCTAAATTATCTTGTGTTAGTTGTACGCAGTCTGGCACTAACTTAGTTCGCTGTAAATATTTAGAACATTGACAGCTTTTTTCATTCAATAAATAACAGGCGATATTTGAGTAAACTAATTGCTCACCTTCCTTTATATGATCGGTTGGCATAAGTTCAGTGCTATCGTCAGTATTTTCATCATCAATAAACTTATTTAAGCAACATTTTGCACAGCCGTCGCATAACGACTCCCACTCTGTTCGTGTCATTTGTTGCAAGGTTTTAGTTTGCCAAAAAGGTGTGTTTGCTAATTTGCTCATATATTTCTTAATTTAATCCATTATTACAGCGATCATTGTGTAATGTTTATCATCACTTTTCACTTTATTGTCGCACCTCGCTACACTCGGGACGACCTACATTTATACTCTATTTTATGGTTATTATATCTTTATTTAATCGGTGGAAACTTAATGCTATCGGCTAAGTGCCCTACTGATGAAGCAAAATAGTATGATAAATTCCAATGCATTAAACTTTTATAATTATTGTAGGCTAAATAAGCGCGACCATGAATATCATCAGGAAAGACTAATACTGCTTTGATGTTAACTTGCGGTAAATTTGTCCCATCAGTACGACGAACACCTAATTTTTGCCATTGCGCTAACGATTTTTCGCGTTGTTTCCATGCAGCTAACCACTTTTTACGACTACCCGTATTTTTAGGGATAGCGAGTGAGGTATCAAAACCATCAGGCAATTTAACCTGCCTTCCCCAAGTTAGCTCATCGTTCCAGCCTTCTTGCTTTAAATAATTGGCAATTGACGCGAAAACATCGGCAGTGTTAGTCCAAATGTCTTTTTTACCGTCACCATCACCATCAACCGCATAAGCAAGAAAAGACGTTGGCATAAATTGATTTTGCCCCATCGCTCCCGCCCAAGAGCCGATCATTTTTTCTGGCGTAATATGTTTTTCAGATAAAATTTGTAAGGCTGCCCACAATTGCTTTTTAAAAAAGGCTTCTCTGCGTCCTTCATAAGCTAAGGTTGCTAATGCTGATACCACATTATAATTACCCGTATATTTACCAAAATTAGTTTCTAATCCCCACAAGGCTATGATAAATCTGGGTTGTACGCCATATTGTTCACTAATTTTATTCAATAATGCTTGATGTTGTTTAAACAACTTTCGAGCTTTATCTATCTTCCATTTAGGTAAACGCTTAGGTAAATAGGTATCTAAGGTTTCAACCTTTTCAGGTTGGCGACGATCCGCTTTAATAGCACGTTTATAAAACTTAATATTGGCAAAGGCTTGTTCAACAATATTTTTATCAAATTTATTATTTTGCTCTGCTTGTGTTTTTAGTTGAATAACATATTGCTCAAAGCTAGGTTTAGTCTGCTTTATATTTTGAATTTTTTCTTGTGTAGCCGCTATAGTTTGCAGCGAAAATAAACTCGACAATGCTGTTATAGCAACTAAAGTAGATACTTTTTTCATTCGTTTTAATAAAAATAACATTAATAAAGCCTCTACTTAGGTTGATTTTGTTGTTGCATCTGCGCTTTATGTTGATCAAGTAAGTTTTCAATGGGTGGTGGTAGCTGTAAGTAATAGCCCTTATTAGATAAATTTTCTTTTACTTTTTCAATATCTGCCATCGCTAATTTATCTTTAGTCGCTAAATTAACTAAAGTCACTAATGTTGGCGTACCAAAGGTTGCCATTAAACCTTCTGGCACATCAGAAAAATCATCACGTTTGTTTACAAAAAGATAAGTTTGGGCTTTTTTAGCACTTTTATATATGGCGCATAGCATAATGGAGACCTATGAATTAATTGAAAAGAGAATAAATATACACTGAGAAAGCAATCGATTCATCTGCTTTTCTTAAAAAATGCATGAATAAAAAGTTTTGTTACACTTTACGTTGCTGTTCTCATCCGTTATAGAATATATGTGTTTAATTAGCCAATAACGCATTAAGTTGCTTACCAAACAATTCAAAGCGCCAGCCTTGTAAAAAATCAACCTGCTGGGTGCGCTCTTTCGCGCTATTAATATTAAAATATACCATTAAAAACTGATTAATCTGTTTTTTAGACGCTAAAATATCAGCACTTACCCCAGCTTTTTCGGCAACACTATTAATAAAGTTTTTTACTTTTTTATAGCTGCCTTTATAACTTGGATATTGATCTAAACGTACAATAAGTTCAGGGTAACTATCTTTATTATCATTCGCTGCTTGACGCAAAATAGCTAACATAGCCTTACCTTGATGACGTACATCTAAAATATCAATGCCTTGAATATTTGCCATGGTTCCGACGTTTGTTGGGTTATATTGCGCAACACTCAATAAAGTTGCTTCTTTAACGACGAAATTTAATGGTAAATCCCTTTGTTGAGCACGGTCATAACGCCATTTTGCTAAATGCTTAAGCCGATTTAACTGTTCTCGATTTAAGCGCCAACATTGTTTAATATTTAGATATAAGTGATTTCGATTAATCGGCGTGAATTTTTTATTAATTAACTTTTGGCTTTCTTCAAGAGAATAAGCAACGAATTGCTTTTGTTCTAATTGATTCATTATTTTAGGGTAGACTTTAATTAAAAATTCAACATCGGCCTGTGCATATTCAATTTGTCGTGCACTTAACGGCCGTTTTAACCAATCGGTGCGTGACTCTGATTTATCTAATGCTATACCTTCAAAATGTTGGATCATCGCCGCATAGCCCATAGATAAACCATGCCCTAAAAAAGCCATCATAATTTGGCTATCAATCATGTTTTTAGGCTGACAATTCGCCCGTAAAAACACTTCTAAGTCTTCTGAGCAAGCGTGTAATACTTTGCGAATATTAACATTAGTGAGTAATTGCCAAAACGGCGACAAATCTTTAATGGTAACAGGATCGATTAAAGCTAATATTTTCCCATCACAGACTTGTAGTAAGCCTAATTTAGGATAATAAGTCCTCGTGCGAACAAATTCAGTGTCTATGGCGAGTAATGATGCTTTTTCTAATTGCTGACAAATTTCAACTAATTGTTGTTCATCTTGAACATAATGTTTTTGCACTAAAACCTCTAATTTTTCTTATTGTTAGCTAGGTTCGCCAAACAAATTTTTAGGGGAATAAATCCCCTTACAAAATAACTAATCTATTAACGAATAAAAGCTAATACGTTAGCTGCGACGACGACGCGTTGCTTGTTGCTTGTGACGTAATTGATGCTTTTTAACCGAACGACGAATACGACGATTTTTTGCATTATCAATGGATTTTTCATCCACTTTAACTTTGCTTTTTGTCTCAAGAGGTAGGCCAACTAATTGACGAAAATAATTAACGTCTTTTAAAGGTAATTCAGCCCAACCACCTAGTGGTAACTGACGATGCATTTCTAAATCACCATAACGAACACGAATAAGGCGACTTACTTGCACCTCTTGGCTTTCCCATAAACGTCTTACTTCACGATTTCGACCTTCAGTCAGTACTACATGAAACCAATGATTTCGCCCTTCACCACCACGATAAGTAATACTATTAAACTTCGCCATGCCATCTTCTAATTTAACACCTGCACGCAAGCGCTGTAACATAGCTTCATCTATTTCACCAAAAACACGCACTGCATATTCACGTTCAATTTGTTGTGAGGGATGCATTAATTTATTAGCAAGTTCACCATCAGTAGTAAACAACAACATACCTGAAGTGTTAATATCTAAACGCCCTACTGCAACCCAGCGTTCACCATCAAGCGGAGGTAAGCGATCAAATACCGTAGGACGACCTTCAGGATCTTTACGAGTACACATTTCACCTTCAGGTTTATTGTATATAAGCACTCGACATAATTGTTCTTCTGTATCAACAATAGTTACAAGATGGCCATCAATTTTTATTTGTTCTTTGCCTGTTACTCTATCACCTAAATAAGCCACT
The DNA here is from genome assembly GCA_015491935.1 of Alteromonadaceae bacterium. Lineage (GTDB taxonomy): Bacteria > Pseudomonadota > Gammaproteobacteria > Enterobacterales > Alteromonadaceae. The sequence continues at coordinate 800 of WGGB01000082.1, read as the reverse complement.
TTGCCATCAATGCTAACGCGACCAGCACTGATCACTTCTTCCATGGCTCTACGCGAACCTTTACCTGCACGCGCCAATACTTTTTGTAATTTTTCGGTATGGTTATCTTTTGGTTTAACTTGCACAGGCTTTTCGCTTGCTTTTACGCTTGTTTTTTTAACTTGTTGAGACTTATTCTGAAACTTGCTCGGTGATTTATTTGAAGATTTACTTTGTGGCTTATTAGCGGGTTTGTTTTTGGGTATATTGCGCGACATAGAATGGCTACTTTTATTTATTCTCGTCAGTAAGTGTATCTTGCTGACTCATGTAATAACTATTATAGCAAAAGTTAACGACAGTTTACGATAATTCAAATGTTTGTTTTTCATCTTTTTCATCTTTTTCATTGATTTTAACCAATGATGGTAATTGTGCTAATGAGTTTAATGAAAAATGGTCTAAAAAAACCTTAGTGGTTCCATATAATGTAGGTCGCCCGGGAACATCTTTATGACCTAAATTTTTAATCCACTGCTGCTCTAATAAAGTTTTCATTATATTACTACTTACCGCCACACCTCGTATAGCTTCTATTTCAGCTCTGGTTATTGGTTGTTTATAAGCGATTAAAGCAAGGGCTTCTAAAAAAGCACGTGAATATTTTGGTGCCTTTTCTTGAAACAACCCTGTTAGTGCTTGGCTAAATTGTGCTTTTGCTTGAAAACGATAACCTGAGGCAACGTGAACTAATTCAATACCATTGTGCTGATAATCTGTCATTAATTCACTAATAAGCGCCTTAATGTCTGTTTTTGATA
>WGGB01000081.1 GCA_015491935.1 Alteromonadaceae bacterium | reverse complement strand
TTGGTTAAATAGGTAATATCATGAGTGTCGCCTGAATGATATGAACGAGCTTGGCGATTAGGGTATTTTCCGCAACCACGAAAATGCATTAAGACTCCAATCCATCCATTATTTTTTATCGCTTTAAGCATACCTTTTGCGTAATGACTGTCTTTTGAACCCGCTAAACCATGTAATAAAACGATAATGGGACGAGTGTTATTTGCTTTGGGGAGTTCTGTCCATGCGAGTTCAAGAAAATCATTGTCGGGTAGTTCAAGTATCTCAGTTATGGTATTTAATTGTTCTTTGCGACGTAAAAATTTAGCGACAAGAGTTTGCAAGTGTGCATTTGTCAGCCACCATGCGGGTTTGAAACTACTTTGTAATATTTTTTGAGAAGGCATTTACGTGAATAAATAAAAAATAGAAGACCAAGTGTAATCGAAAATGCAAAAAAAAGAGAGCTAAAAAGCTCTCTAAAAATCATTTATCCATAAAATCTATATCGTCAAGTTGAATAAGCATACCTTAAGGCATTGTCAGCATAACTTATCTATTCATCATTTTTAATATGGCTAATAAAATAATAGATATAATAAGCGCCAATACCTAATAAAATCGCTAAGCCTGTAATCGCGGCAAATACTACGGGATCATTCACTAACATTTCGAAAAAATTCATCGCACACTCCCAGTTTATACACTATTGTCTTAAGTATAGAGAATAGAGTGTTAAAAAACTGTGATTTAGATCAAGCTAGTATGATTTTTGATTCGCTAACTCTGCTTTTAATTTTTCTTGACGTAATATTTGATCATAAAGAACATCTGCTTTTTCTCTCGCTTTTTGCAGATCTTCTATACTGAGGTTATGCTCGTCAATCGTGATACTACGCACGGCTTTGTTATAACCATTATGAGCAGCAATTGCATTCCACACGTAAGACATAATATTACTTTTTTCAACGCCTTTGCCCTCGTAATACATTAACGCTAAATTAAATTGCGCTAGTGCATAATTTTGATATGCCGCTTTTTCATACCAGCGTGCTGCTTTTAAATTGTCTTGTATTACTCCTTCACCGTTAGCATACATAACACCAAGGTTGTATTGTGCACTAGGAAGATTTTTTTTAGCGGCTTTCATTGTGAGTTGAAATGCTTTTTTTAAGTCTTTTTTCGTGGCAATACCGTTGCTGTACATATTGGCTAAATCAAATTGAGCATCAGCATAATTTGATTTAGCGGCTAGAGTTAATAATTCAAAGGCCTTTTTATTATTTTTTTGAACACCGTCACCATTTTTATAAATAAGTGCCATTTGATATATTGCTGGTGCGTAACCTTCTTTGACGAGTGGTTCTAATAGCTTTATTGCGCTTTTAAATTCGCCACTATTGAGTTGATACATGGCATCGTCATAAGTATCAGCTGAAACTTGAAAACATAAAAAACTAATAAATAGGAGTAGGGTTGCACGTAAGGTTATTTTCATCTCTGTTTCCTTAAATTTAAATACTTAGTTTTAAAATTAATAGGGTTATTTTATTTAATATACTCATTTAATTCGAATATATGAGCGATAATATAAATAAGTGTAGCAGTTTATTCCGTGTCTGCACCACTCATAATCGTTTCAATTTGTTCTTCAATTTCAAGCCAGTGCACTTCAACTTCTTCAATGTCAGATTTTAATTTTGCTTGTCGTTTTAATAATTCGGTTAGCTGTTTTTTACGCTCGGCTTGGTAAATATCACTATCGCTAAGAGTTTGTTCAACTTCTAGTAATTCAGTTTGCCAAGTGTGTATTTGTTGTTCATGTTTTTGGGCTTTTTTACGCAGCGGTGCGGTTTGTTTGCGTAATTGTGCTTGCTCTTTACGTTGATCTTTTTTAGTGATGTTGTTATTTACCGGTGTCGATTTTTTGTTTTCTTGATTTAGCTGCTTTTTATCGTCGTTTAACCATTGTTGATAATCATCAATATCACCATTAAAGTCACTAACTTTGCCATTAGCGACCAAGTAAAATTCATCGACACAGGACTCTAATAAATAGCGATCATGAGCGATTAAGATTAATGCCCCCTCAAACTCTTGTAAGGCAAGAACTAACGCTTGGCGCATTTCTAAATCGAGATGGTTGGTGGGCTCATCTAATAAGAGTAATTGTGGTTTTTCTAGTACAACGAGTGCTAAAACTAAGCGAGCTTTTTCACCGCCCGACATGGTGTCAACTAAAGCTAATGCTTGATCGCCACTAAAACCAAAACTACCTAAGAAGTTACGTGCCGTTAAATCAGTCATGGCTTTATTCGCTTGAAGAATATGATCTAGTGCGGTGTGACCTTTGGTTAGTTGCTCTAGTTGATGTTGTGAAAAATAACCTATTTTTAATTCTTGCGCGCAATAACGCTCACCAGTTAATAGCGCTAATTCACCTTGTAATGATTTTATTAAAGTAGACTTACCTGCTCCATTTCGTCCTAGTAAACCAATGCGACTGCCAGGCACTAAGGTGATATTAGCCTTGTTTAAAATTTCAATGTTTGGCTGATAACCACAATTAGCATCGGTTAACGATAATAAAGGATAAGGCAAATGATCAGGCTTTTGAAACGAAAAGCTAAATTGGCTATCAACATGGGCTGGTGCTAATTCGGGTAATTTTTGCAAGCGCTTTAAGCGACTTTGTGCTTGTTTTGCTTTACTGGCTTTCGCGCGAAAACGGTCAACAAAAGCGGTTAAATGGGCAACTTCTTTTTGTTGCTTTTGAAACTGTGCAGTTTGCTGTGCTAAATGTTCAGCACGTTGACGTTCAAAAGCGCTGTAGTTGCCTGAATATAATTTTGCTTGTTGATGTTCAATATGAATGATTTCGGTGATCACATCATCCAAAAAATCACGATCATGCGATATTAATACTAATGTGCCAGTAAAGCGTTTTAACCAACGTTGTAGCCAAATTACGGCATCTAAATCTAAATGGTTAGTGGGCTCATCTAGTAGTAATAAATCTGCACGGGCGATTAATGCTTGTGCCAAATTTAAACGCATTCTCCAACCACCCGAAAAATCACTCACCGCATTGGTTAATTGTTCTTGAGTAAATCCTAAACCATGTAATAATTCACCTGCTCTAGCGGGTAAGCTGTAACCATGAATAATTTCTATTTGATTTAAGGTTTCGGCTTCAGCATGACCATCATCATTAGCTCTTGCAGTTTCTAATTTTTGTTCTAATAGCCGAAATTCTTTATCGCCATCTATTACATAATCGAGAGCGCTTTTACTTAATGCAGGGGTTTCTTGCTTTACCGTGGCTATTTGCCAGTGACTGGGTAGTGATAAATTACCCGCGTCAGGCGATAATTCGCCTAAAATGGCAGCGAATAAAGAAGACTTTCCACACCCATTTGCACCGACTAAGCCAACCTTATGACCTGGATTTATTGTAAAACTAGATGATTTTATTAAGTTTTTAAAACCACGATCTAAACTTAATTGCTCGGCAATAATCAATGCACTAACCTCAAAAAAACAAATGCTGAAAATAATGATGCTATTGTCGCTTTTCTCTAGGGGTAGATTCAAGGTAAAATAGTGTAAATAGCACGAATAATGAGTAATGTATGAAAACTATTGCTAAAAAGCGCTTTATTGCAGGTGCGGTCTGCCCTAAATGCAAAGCAAGAGATACCATGGCACTAACGAAAGAAAATAATGTTGAAACGGTTACTTGCGTTGCCTGTGGTGAAAAAATGGTACAACCAGAAGCACAAGTCGAGAAAAAAACACGTGCGCAAGAACAAGTTATTGGTGTTTTTACACCTGAATAATGACTCAGCTGGCGAGATTAGTCTTATTCGCTTTAATTTTAATAATGCGGAGGTGGCGGTTCAATATCATTCTCGCCACCTTCATTAGGACGTAACTCTTTAATACGTCCAGAGATAAGTTTTAACTGATATTTTAAATTAGTTATTTCATCTTGATGCGTAGCAAGCTCATCATTGAGTTGTTCAATAACGTCATCTTGAAAGGCATTACGCATTTCTAAGCTATCAATTCGCTCATTTAACTGTTGGTGAAAATTGTTAATTGAATCTATTGGGGTACTTGCCATAATTCGGTATATCCTGTAGAACTTAGGGTGTAAACAGTATGCTTACCTTGCTTATTATCGCCAAAAGCAACGCTATAAACAACCGCACCAGTAGGATAATTTTCTTTTTTGCGAGGGACTTCCCATTCAGTTAAACGTTTTCCTGTGCTTATTTTCCAAATATTAACCATGCGTGATGGTGAGCCAGTAGCTAAAAACTTACCATTATTTGAAAAGCGAGCGCTAGTAAAAATCTGTGGCCGCTGGGTAAATTGTAATGTACTGATTAACTTACCTGTTTTTAAATCCCAAATTTTAGCTATTTTATAGCTGTCTGCAGTAAATGCAAAGCGTCCCTGGCTATCTAACAGTACTTTTACAACCCTATTTGGGTGGTTAAAACGATAAATGATTTGTCCAGTTTTGGTATCCCATACATAAGCGACAAAATCGTTACCACCTGAAATTGCAACTCTACCATTAGGCAGCATATCAACAGAGTTTACTTTTTCTGTATGCCCTAAAAACTCTAAACGTATACCTGATGCTAAAGTGATATATTCTACCCTACCATTAGCTTTACCAATTAATAGAGACTTCCCTTTATTTGATACAGCGATATCGCGAATGTTAGAATCGCTAACACTCCAATAACCTGTTGATTTTCCTGAATTGGTGTCCCATAAAGAAAAGTCAGTGCGACTAGCTAGCATTACTGTTGAGTTATCATTGGCTATTTTAGTAAGGAAAACTAAATTATTAGAATTTTTTTGTTGTTGTGACCAAATAAACTTTAACTTATTGTTTTTTATATCCCAAAAATGTACTGCATTGTGCAATGAAGAAACTACACTATAGTGTGCATCAGCAGAGATGTCACCTGCATAAGCACCATCAATAGCTTGCTGCCAACGCATAATGGGTTTTACCTCAACTGGTTGGCAAGCACTAACTAGTGGTAGCAATAATACTGCGGTTACTATTTTTTTATAATACCTAAGAGAAAATAACATTTATTTACTTTTTTATTTCAATATTTACCGTTAGTATAAGACGTTTTTTAGCGTAAGCTATTAATTTTTTAATTGGAGAAATATATGAAATTTTTAAAACCTACTGTTATCGCGTTAAGTTTAGTGGCAGTTTTTGGTTGTCAACAAGAAACAAAAAAAGAAGAAACTAAAGCACCAGAATTAAAAACTGAAATACAAAAACAAGCTTATGGCTTAGGTGCTTCAATTGGTATGTACATGGAAAAAAATCTAGCTGAACATAATAAATTAGGTTTAGTTTTAGATAAGAAGTTAATCACTGAAGGATTTGTTGATAGCTTATCAGGAAAGTCAGCTCTTAAAAAAGAAGAAATTCAAACTTTATTAACGAGTTTAGATGCTAGCATGAAAGCTAAAATGCAAAACGCTGAAAAGAAAGAAGCCGAAGAAAGTCTTGCTATAGGTGATAAATTTCTTGCTGAAAATGCAAAGAAAAAAGGTGTAAAAGTTACTGCCTCAGGCCTTCAGTATGAGGTATTGAAAGAAGGTACAGGTGAAAAACCTAAAGCAACAGATGTGGTACAAGTGAACTATAAGGGCACCTTTTTAAATGGAGAAACCTTTGACAGTTCTTATGAACGTGGTCAACCAGCGACATTCCCACTAAATCGTGTGATTAAAGGCTGGACTGAGGGCGTACAATTAATGCCTGTTGGTTCAACGTATAAATTTACCATTCCTGCTGATTTAGCTTATGGCAAACGTGGTAATCCACCGCGAATTCCAGGCAACTCAGTGTTGCAGTTTAAAATTGAATTATTAGATATTATGAAACCAGAAAAACCTGTGACAGTGGGCGATAAAAAGCTAACGACAGATAAAAAATAATAATCTATTATTACTTTTTAAGTTAATAAGAAAATGGGCTAGTAACTTAACGTTACTAGCCCATTTTTATGATGCTACTTACTATTACAATGCTTGTTCAAGTAATTTATTTAAACGAGCAGCAGCCTGTAAAATTCGTTGTTCTGACACTTTTGCATAATGAGCTTGATAAGCTGGCGTATATAAATGTGCTGATTGATCTTTAGCACTCATTTCACATACCCCTTTACTATTTAAGTGGCAGTAACCAAAATCAGCTTGGCGTACTAATTGTAATGATTCGTTAGCCCACTGCGCTACTGTAGCTTGTTGCCACTTTTTAATAGGTGCGTGTCGCCACTGCTGATTTAATTTTGTTAGCCATTGTTGCATAGTCAAATGTTCACGACTTAACAAACAAGTGTCCCATAACCAATGGAGACTTGTACATTTTTTGTCAGGAGAATTGATTTTAATTTTATTACCACCCCAATCACTCGCATAACTTACGTGTAATGGTTGGTGAATATCACCTAACCAGTGTCCTAAAAACATTAATGCTTGGGTTTTTTTCCATGGGTCTTTTGCTGTTTTTAATAAGCTTTGATCAACTTCTATCGCTTGCGTAACGCAATCATGTTTACATGAATTTTTGCTGATATGTTTAGTACTTCTATCTACATTAATGTAGTGCCAAGATTTAAATTTATCATATTGTTTATCTTTCTTTATTGCATCAGCCCAAACACACGTTTTAGCAAAAGTTATTGGTGAATTTTTATCTTGATAAAGATAATTATTAATTATTGTTTTAGTTTTATTAGGTATATTAAGTAATAGTTTATCAATATCTTGTTGTTTATCTTTAGATAGATGTTCATAAGCGAGTTGGCAAATTAACTGATGACCTAATTTACCAAAAGCAAAAGTAGATTGAGATAACAGCAATAAACTAAATAAAAGTATAAATCGAAACATATTTGTATCCAATAGTTAGTGATAAAAATTAAAACCTGACTTATTGGTCAGAATAACATTTTTTAAAGGTATTTTATATACGAACAAAATAAGGAAGGGCGATTAAAATAACGCCAATAATAATTAACATCGCAACACTAGATATAAAGTAAGGATAAACAAATAATGCTACGCCAGTAAATAAAGGCACCACTGCGCGTTGTTTTTTACCATACATAAAAAAGCCCAAACCAATGCCACTAAAGAGCACACTCCATAACATTATTGCTTCACTATTCATAAAATCTTACCTTTAGTTTAGAGGATAACTATACTTATTCTATTTGATGCACTCAGTAATACCCGAGGACTAATTTATAATGTCAGCTGAATTTGGCATCTTTAAGTGAAATGAATACATTATCAATTTAGCATAGCCGCTAAGTATTTTCACTGTGGTAATTTTATTTATCACCATGTGTTTATAACGGGTAATAGCCTCTGCTATAAAGTATTAAGCAAGTCTGTGATGGTTAAATTTATCTTTATTTTTTAAGTTATTAGCAAATATATTGAAAACAAACATTTACTTTATTTTAAATTCCGTTATACTGCTCTTCGTTGGTTAAGAATACAGCGGCGATAATTTATGTCTGCGATGATTTTGAATAAAGTTCATCTAGTAAGTTCGTAAGAAATCCTGCCATCTTTCAGCACTACTTCTGTTAAACAATTTCGTTTAATAGATTATTTTATTTATTTGGAGATTACTTATGTCTAACATGACTGGCCGTGTAAAATGGTTTGATGAGAAAAAAGGTTTTGGTTTTATTGAAGCACAAGATGGAAAAGACGTTTTCGTTCATTTCCGTGCTATTCAAGGCGACGGATTCAAAACTTTAACAGATGGTCAAGAAGTATCATTTGAAGTTGAACAAGGTCAAAAAGGCCCACAAGCTGTAAACGTTCATTTAGTATAATTGTTCGTTTAGCTTAAAAGTTTATAAAAGCTGCTTAATTTATTAAGCAGCTTTTTTTTTGCCTTTTTTTTGTAGGATAAGAATATTTTCATGTTCATAAAAGTGGACGCTAGTGGTTAACCAGTATTTTGTTTTTGTGATTTTTATCACATTATTAGTAAGTGTTACTTTGCTAATATAACGCTAAGCCAGAGCCTTTCATGCTTATGTTTTTTTGTTATTTATAACCTTCAAAATATTGTAAAAAAAGTTTAAAAATGATCTGGTAAAGCATTTTTTTTCTGGTAATCTCTTAGCTCTTAAATAAATAGCTAGCTTTTATATGGGCTCATTTGTTTAAATGAAACTCAAGCGATAATAATTTTTATCCACATTTATAAAAATAATAACATTGTGCATAAAAAAGGACTTCAATCTTCTTTTTTGTCAATAATATCAATAAATTAAATATTCCATATCAAAATGATTTTATTTTTGATGTGTTGTTTCTTTGTGCTTGTTAACAAAGTTATCCACAGTTTTTAGTCTAATTATTTTGTCTTTATTCTTTTTACTTTAAATTTATTCCATGGATATTTTATAGAAGTATGGAGCCAAGCCTTTGAATGTGGCATTCTAGATGAAATTTTTCTAGGTTAATTATTTTCATGCCAGTATCTGAATTTTCACCATTAATTTTAATTGATGGTTCTTCTTATTTATTTCGTGCTTATCACGTTCCTTATTTACAAGCCCTTGCCACTAAAGATGGTTATCCGACAGGAGCTATTACTGGGGTTTTAAATATGATCAAAAGCCTTAAAAAAGATTATCCACAGGGTAATATTGTTGCAGTATTTGATGCGAAAGGAAAAACCTTTCGAAACGATATGTATGCAGAATACAAAGCTAATCGTCCTCCGATGCCAGATGACTTACGTTGTCAAATAGCACCGTTACATGAAATTATTGAAGCAATGGGTATTCCATTACTCGTTATTGAAGGCGTTGAAGCGGATGATGTTATTGGAACTTTGGCACATCAAGCAGACAAATTAGGTATTGAAACCGTTATATCGACGGGTGATAAAGATATGGCGCAGTTAGTTACACCTCATGTGCGCTTAATTAATACCATGACCAATGTTGAGCAAGATGAAGCGGGGGTTTTGGAAAAATTTGGTGTGCGCCCTGATCAAATCATTGATTATTTAGCTTTGATGGGCGATAAAGTTGATAATATTCCTGGTGTTGATAAATGTGGACCAAAAACAGCAGTTAAATGGTTAGCTGAATATGGTAGTTTCGAGCAAGTTATGGCGAATGCTGATAAGGTAAAAGGTAAAATAGGTGAGCATTTACGTAATGCATTAGCGCATTTACCTTTATCTTATCAATTAGCAACCATTAAACTTGATGTTGACTTACCTTATAGTGTTGAACAACTTGCACCTAAAGCCCCTAAAATAGATAAGCTCAAAGAATTATATCAACGGTTTGAATTAAAAAGGTTGTTAGCCGAATTAGATAATACTAATGGGGTAGTTAATTCGTTTTCAACTAAAGCTGCTATCGCCGTTGAAAATGAAATATTACCGGTTGATATTGCTCGTGACTATAAAATTATTACGAGTGAAGATGATTTTTTGTCTTGGTTAGCCTTACTTAAAAAAGCCGAATTATTTGCCTTTGACACTGAAACAACCAGCCTTGATTATATGCAGGCCAAATTAGTCGGTTTGTCTTTTTGTATTGAAGCAGGTAAAGCGGTTTATGTCCCTGTAGCGCATGACTACATTGATGCGCCACAACAATTAGAGCTAACATGGGTGTTAGCGCAACTAAAAGCATTACTTGAAAGCGAAAAACATTTAAAAGTAGGTCAAAATTTAAAATATGATGCGCACGTACTGAAAAATTATAACATTAGTTTATCGGGTATTGCTTTTGACACCATGATTGAATCTTATTGTTATAACAGTATCGCTACGCGTCATAATATGGATGCGTTAGCTGAAAAATATTTAGGTATTAAAACCGTTCATTTTGAGGATATTGCGGGTAAAGGTAAAAAGCAGTTAACCTTTAATCAAATAGACGTTGAAAAAGCAGGGAATTATGCTGCTGAAGATGCTGATATTACCTTGCGTTTACATCAAACTATTTACCCCAAATTAGCTAACAATAAAGCGCAGCTTGACGTATTTAAAGATATTGAAATGCCCTTAATGCCAGTATTAATGCATATGGAACACACTGGGGTATTGATTGATAGTGATTTATTAGATCAGCAAAGTCATACGATAGGTATGCGCTTGTCGGAATTAGAAATTCAGGCGCATAATATTGCAGGGCACAGTTTTAATTTAAGTTCACCTAAACAGCTACAGCAAATATTGTTTGAAGAATTAAAAATTCCCGTCATAAAAAAAACGCCCAAAGGTGCTCCTTCAACCGCAGAAGAAGTTTTGCAAGAATTGGCGTTAGATTATCCTTTACCAAAAGTCATTTTAGAGCACCGTGGTTTAAGTAAATTAAAGTCTACTTACACTGATAAACTACCGCTGATGATAAATAGTGAAAGTGGTCGTGTGCATACATCATATCAGCAGGCGGTAACTGCAACAGGTCGTTTATCATCAACCGATCCTAATCTGCAAAATATTCCTATCCGTAGCGAAGAAGGGCGTAAAATACGCCAAGCGTTTATTGCCCCTGAAAATCACAAAATTGTTGCCATTGATTATTCGCAAATTGAATTGCGTATCATGGCGCATTTATCTAATGATATTGGCTTAGTAAAAGCGTTTAGTGAAGGTAAAGATATTCACCAAGCTACAGCCGCTGAAATTTTTTCAATTCCACTCGATGAAGTCACTAGTGATCAACGTCGCAGCGCCAAAGCGATTAACTTTGGGCTAATTTATGGTATGTCTGCTTTTGGTTTATCAAAGCAGTTAGGTATAGATCGTAAACAAGCGCAAGCTTATATGGATGTTTACTTTAAGCGATATCCTAGCGTATTAACTTATATGGAAGAAACTCGACAGCTCGCCTCAGAGCAAGGTTATGTTGAAACTTTATTGGGTCGTCGCTTATATTTGCCTGATATTAACGCCAAGAATCAAATGCGCAAAAAAGCGGCTGAACGTGCGGCAATTAATGCACCTATGCAAGGTACTGCCGCAGATATCATCAAAAAAGCGATGCTTGTTGTTGCCCAGTGGTTAAACGAAAATAAAACCCTTGATATTAAAATGACCATGCAAGTACACGATGAACTTGTTTTTGAAATTCATCAACAACATATAGATGAAGCCGTGCCTAAGTTAGTTGAGTTAATGAATAATGCCGTAAAACTTAATGTTCCACTCATTGCTGAGTATGGTATTGGAGAAAATTGGGAAGAAGCACATTAAAATGAAAGTTATTTTAATTACTAAGATCTAATTTAGTAGTAAGTAAATATTTGTTTAATACCCGTGGTGCATTTAAGAAACAGCTACTTTTAGATTGTTAATGTTGTTTCCTTTTTGTTGATTTTAGCGTTAATGCTGTAATTTTCGATAATATGCGTGTTGAAAAGCCATCGAATGATTTAGCATAATTGCGTCGGATCATGAACTGGTCACAGAGCTGAGAAAATAAGGTTTCTATACGCTTTCTCGCTTTACTTAGCGCCTTTGGAAATGG
>WGGB01000080.1 GCA_015491935.1 Alteromonadaceae bacterium | reverse complement strand
TGCGCTTGCTCAATAAGTAAGTTTGGATCTACATTCATATAAGACTCTTGATATTTTATATTTACAAATTTTTGTAGCTTAATTAGTAATAATTAATATAATAAAACGATAGTCACTCACTGGCAACTAAATTCATTAATTCAATTAACGCAAAGTGAATTACACACCATATTCAAAAAGGTAAATAAATTATGTTAACGACCATTCCCGAACTTATTAGCCAAGTAAAAAAAAATATTACCCGTATTACAGCAGAGCAAGCATTCCCCTTAATACAACAAGAAAATAGCCTACTTATTGATGTAAGAGAACCTAATGAAGTAGAACAACAAGCGGTAGTAGGTGCCGTTAACATTCCTCGCGGAGTATTAGAAATGAAAATGCTAAATATGTATCCAGATGAAAACAAGCAAATTATTATTCACTGTGCCACGAGTGCAAGAGCCTCTTTAGCCGCAGAACAATTACAACGAGTAGGTTATAAAAATGTTGTAGTGATCAGCTGTAAACTCGAAACTATATGCGAGCGCTTTCAGTAACTCTTTATTTCAATTGAGATATTATATCAACCTCACAAACTAAATGATCATTTCTACTAGTTAAAATAGGTAACTTAATTAATGAAACTGGTATTACTCATACTATTTTACTTTTTGTTATTTTGACAAAACATTAAAAAGCGCAAGTAAACCGTGCAAGCCAAGCTAGTATGTTTTATATTGCATACTAGCAATATAATTTTAAAGGAATGAGCAACTTCTATGTATTTCTATGCGGCAAGACAACCTATTTTAGATATTAATAAAAAGCTTTATGCTTATGAATTATTATTTAGGGATAGTCTAGATAATGTTTTTCCCAATATTGATGGTGATGAAGCTACCAGTAAAATAGTGGAAGCCAGTCAATTTAATGTTGGTATAAGTGAATTTACCGCTAATAAGCCTGCTTTTATTAACTTTACTCTAGATACTATTAGCCAAGGCTATCCTCAAATGCTACATACGGATGAAGTGGTGATAGAAATACTAGAAACGATAAAACCGGGTAAAAAATTATTAAGCTGTTGTAAAGAATTGCATCAAAAAGGTTATACCTTAGCCCTTGATGATTATATCCATAAAAAAGTTTGGGCACATTTTTATCCTTATATTAGTATTATAAAAATTGATTTACTCCAAACCAGCTTTGATGATATAGCCATTATAAAAAAAGATATTGCTAGCTTTCCACATATAAAGCTACTGGCTGAAAAAGTAGAAACACATGAGCAATATCAACAATCTATAGAGTATGGCTTTGAGTTATTTCAAGGTTATTTTTTTGCGAAACCAGAAATGGTAAAAACCAAAAATTTATCACCGTCACAAATGGCAATGGCAGAATTACTTTATGAAAGCTCGAAAATAGAACTTGATTTAGCGAGTATTACTGATGTGTTTCAACGCGATGTAACTTTATCTTATAAACTTTTACGTTATGTCAATTCATCATTATTTATGCGCCAAAGTGAAATTTCATCCATAAAACAAGCATTAGTCTCTTTAGGTATTGTTGAATTAAAGCGTTTTATTGGCTTAATGTTTGCGACAAACATGAATCCTGAAAAACCAACTGAATTAATTAATTTATCAATGGCCCGCGCAAAATTTTGTGAGTTAATTACCGCTGAAATCAATAAAAATGTAGATATATCATTATCTTTTTTGGTTGGCTTATTATCAAAAATTGATGCCATTTTAGATGAAGACTTAGAAGATGTTTTAGCAAAACTACCGTTGTCCGATGAAATAAAAGCACCGTTATTAACTCATAAAGGCACCTTAGCCGTAATCATAAAATTGGTCAGTTTCATTGAAAAAGCACAATGGGATCATGCGAATGTGGCGATGGAAAAATTAAAACTCAACAAAGAAACCGTATTAAAACACTATAACGAAGCTCTTACTTGGGCTGATGAACAAACTAATGCAGCTATGGGATAATTTGCAACTGGACTGCCTACCGTCTAAAGACGGTAGGTTCTTTTGCGGACTGAAAGTCCTATCAACACTCTGCACTATTCATACAGCCTCAAAGAAAGTGACTTAGGCTTAACCGCCTAGGTCAAGCTGTGCCTAAAAGATCACAATGTCACGCTATGCTACCGTAAGCTCACTAACCAATGTGAAAGTTCATCTCTGACTTTAAATCGGCTTCAACCGTCATTTTGGTAAGCATAACACTTAATTGTCTGAGATCTTCGGGTGTTTTGACTTCTTTAGCCAATTCGTCGGCAAATGCTTGCATTTTTTCTTTGTTCATTGAAATACTAATTATTTAATCCTTTTTTAGATTATAAACAATTTGTATTTACACAGTTATTTTTACACCCTCGCTATTTAATTCCTTTTTCATCAATGTTTGTTATTTCAGGAGGTAACGGCTTAGTGAGCTTGTTCTCAGCTAATGAGTTTTGATTTTCTGCGGCACCAATATCTATCCCGCCCATAATTCGATTATTACCATAAATATCTTTTGATATTTCCACTCCAAAGGAATCTTTATATTTTTTCAAATAATTAGAAATTGAAATTCCCTTTGCGACAGCGGGCGAATCATCTGAAATACTTACACTTTCTATTAAATTAGAAAACTTTGGATTTTGATACACGCATGATAAACAATTTATATTCTTTATATTGGTTGAAAACAAAGGTGAATATATTAAATTTGAACTAGCAAAATTATTCGATTGAGTAGACTCCGCATAAAGATCTTTGCCGATGTCAACATTTCGGTTAAACAATAAGTTATTTATAAATACATACTCTCCTGTAGAAACCTCAATTGCTTTATCATAATTAATAATAGTATTATTTATTGCTCCGCCAGAAGAACCGCCTCTAAAATGAATAGATGGCCCTGAATCGTATAGTCCCCCTTTCCACCCTGCATCCCATCTAGGATGCCTAATATTTTTAAAAACGTTTCCGATAACCCATGTATCAAGTGAACCGCCTGTGACACCTATTCCACCAGAAGCATCACTTACTCCATTATTTATTACCCAAGTATGCTTGGCCTTATTATGAATAACAATAGCTCCTCCTGTTGAGCTATTATTTTTGTGACTTTTCCAATCCCACATACGATTATTCAAGATAATAGTATAATCAGACTCCTTAATATCAACCCCATTTTCTAAGTTAGTATGAAAATCATTATCTACAACATACACATGGCTAGGTCTATTTTCATCTGCTGTAGAAGCAACACCAATCTGTACTGAATCCCCACCCAAATTATATATTTTATTTTTAATGATCCAGACACGATCGACATTCGATCTTGCTAGCACCCCATGATAATCATTTTCTTTTGTTAGACTAAGTGAAGGGTTAACATCATCAAAATCATTACCAAATTTTGATATGTCATTATTAAATATGATAATATCATGAAATCTATTCGTTGAATTACCACCGTATATAGCAATAACAGAAGAGTTACCTACATCGACTCCATTGCCTCTAAATAAAGAATTTCGAATCACTGCATGATGTAAATTACTACCATTGTGACTCCTTAAACTAATCGTTTTTCTAGGCACGTTATATTCTAAATTTTCAAGAATAACATATTGACCTTTAACGATTGTTTCACCGCTAATAATCGCTCTATCATTAAAGGCACTCCCTCTAAACCATACTGGTTTATCTGGAGTACCATTGGCAGTAAATATTATTTGTCCTCCGCCATTATAGGGTCCGCCATGAATCTCAATATATGAACCCGCAGCATAAGTTATTTCAGGGATTGTTTTTCGTGGTTTTTCAGGGCTGCCAAAAGGATTCTTAGAGTTAGTTGCTACAGGATTTCCCATATCAATATAGTAGGCAGGAAAGCCAGCTTTTTTTGCTGCACTCCAAGACTCTGGCGCTTGGCCAGAAATAGGACTGACAACTTGTCCTAAAAAACCCACTGGCTTCCAAGCCGTTAATGGATCTGGAACTTCATTTGATAATGGATATGCATTTACATTTATACTAATGTAAATAGTTACTAAGCTGAGCAGCTTTAATATGGTACTAAATATATTGTTTGTCATGTTCTTCCCCCTATCTAGCGCATCCTTTGACATGGGATTTCACAAGCCCATTCCTTTTTTGGTTAAATAAACTACAACTATGTGATTAATTAAAGATAGCAGAAAATTCAGATAAGGGGCAATCAATTTAACAGATGGTACTTTTAAGTCGAATTAAAATGACAATGGTATAGTTTTAAATAACCAATCATATAATAATTACCTTTCCTTTCCCCTAGATTCACTGATATATAAAATACTTGCTTTTATAACCTGAGGTAGGATTTATTAACTCACTATTTAAACCTTTTTTGATTTTATCTCGTTCCAAATAAACACGAAGCATTAGCATCATAGCAACCCACATTCCTACAGCCCCTTCTCTTGGGTAAAATGTTTGGCTACCAAACCCTGCAATTAAAAATGCTAATATTAATGCTAGTGACATACCGCCTGTTACAACATAAATTCGCTCACTATCATCTCGATATAATTGCCAAGAATACTTAACCATTAGAATATAAAATAAAAATACAGGAATAGCGCCGATAACACCATTGTCTTGCAACCATTGCAAATAAGTATTATGTGGATGCGGAAAGCTTTCTCCTATGCCATGTTCTTTCATTATTTTAAGAGTAATACCTTCATTTTTCATTGCCTCTCGACCATGCCCCAAAAAAGGTGCCTGTAGAATATTATCAATAACTAATGGCCAAGCAATAATTCTCCCTGAGGTTACCGCTTGTAAATTGACACCACCATCATCAGAAAAATCAACATTATCAACGTCCATACTTTGATCTTTCATTTGACTATTGGCAATTCCTTGTTCAAAACGCTGAATGGTAGAGGGCGCAAAAACAATAACCGAAATAACCAACAGAGGTCCAAACCACAAATATTGCCGCCATTTAAATACACAAAAAACAACTGCGAGAATAGCCCAAGTAGCGTAGCCTGTTCGCCCTCCCGTCATTGCCATAGCTAACAAAATAACTAAACAGGCAGGAATTATGACAAAAACATGGGTTTTATTAGAGACAAATTCTTTTAAACAAAATACCATCCAAAATGCACCACTCATCATCATTGACATATTAACGCGATGAAAACCAACATTATTTGAAATAACTTTTAAAGCTCTACGCTGTAATCCATCTCCGCTCATTCCTAAAGAGCCAAAC
Organism: Alteromonadaceae bacterium; assembly: GCA_015491935.1. Taxonomy (GTDB): domain Bacteria; phylum Pseudomonadota; class Gammaproteobacteria; order Enterobacterales; family Alteromonadaceae. The sequence continues at coordinate 19,092 of WGGB01000080.1, read as the reverse complement.
TTCATTGCTTTTATAACTTGAAAAGCTAATAACACAAACATCGCCGCTAACATAATAATAGCAAAATTATATTGCTGTCTATTACGACAACCATCAAAAATAATAATGGCGGGAAGAACCCATTTAAAACAATTAATTAAATATTCATTAATGGCACTTATTCCCTTAGTGACTTCACCACCAAACGTATCCGTTAGTTCAACAACGCCACTATAATCATTTAAATAACGAATTACGCTAATAAAAATAAACAGACTATAAAAAAATAATAAGACATTAATATGAGAAGGCATTTCCCATGCTAATCGCTCTTTTTTACGCTGACTCAACCAAGACATAACCACATTGAAAAATAAAAAATTCCAATGATTCAAACCTGGGATCCCACCAATAGATTTAGGCATATCAGGATGTTGAAAAACAGCCATTAGTAAGACTAACCAGCAAGCACCTCGAAACCAGTCTTTCCATGCATACACTGATAAAAAAGCAATTAAAAATGTTAGTAATGTGATTCTAATCATTATTAACTTGCCTTTATTGAGTTTTCTGAAAATGAATTGAAAATATTTTCCCACTGAGAAGTGACATAAAAGATACTATATTTTTCCGATGAAGAAAGAGCCGCTTTAGCAAAATTTTTATAACAATCGCTATGTTGAAAAAGTTTTATATAAGCTGAGGAAAAATGAGGGCTGCTTAAATCATCAATAAGATATCCATTTACACCATTTTTTAATAAGTCGCCTAAATCACCCACATTAGAAGTCACTGCGGGTAAGCCAGTCATTAGTGCTTGTATTAAGGCTTGTGATAAACCTTCGGAATCAGAAGTTAAAACAAAACATCTGGATTGTTTTAACCAATAATCGACATTATTTTGCCAACCAACAAAATCAACATTTTTAATCAGATCTAATTTTTCGGTCAATTTTTCTAAATATTCTTTATCAGGTCCATCACCAACAATAACGGCAGAAATATCAGGTAAAACCTCTTTAGTTATTTTTATTGACTCTAAAAATCGATCTACACGCTTAACTTCAGATAAACGTCCAATGAGTATTAAATCATATTTTTTTTCAATACATTTATCAGGTTGAAAAATCTCATTATCAAAACCACCAGGAACAATTTCAAAACGCGCATTAACACCTTTACTTTTAAAGTATTCAATTGCAGAGGTTCCCATTGTTACAATCAAGTCCATTGAACCAATCGCTTTTATTAATATTTTTTCAATAAACAAATCGGGTTGCCCTATTTTATTGAAAATTCTATTTTCAGTTTCAATTCCACCGCCAATAACTTCTCGAGGTCCCCCTCCACAAATATAGACAGCTTTTGCACCAATTATTTTTGCTAATAATGCAACAAATAGTCCATTCACTAAAATATGAAAGCCGACTAAAACCTCAGGCCTTTCTTTTAAAGCAACCCATGTAAAAAAAATTAACCTAGAGCCAACTTTACCCGATATTTTTTGCAACCACTTAGGAGCATAAATACCAGAAACATTATTTATTTTAGGAACCAGAGTTGAAGCCACCATAATTACTTGAGTACAATTTTTAGCATTAGCTATAGGTCTAAGATGCGTTATGAGCCATTGATCAGAATAAAATGTTCCTGTAGATAGTACTCGAATATTTCCCTTAATATTTTTTTTAGCTCTGAGTTGAAAAAGTCTTAAAAGTAAGTAATAAAAACTTAGTACACAACGTAAAGACCAACGATAAATATGCTGCAATAAAGTTACCTTTTGCATAAGAGCCTCATAAAATTAAAGTATAGGAAGCTTTAATGCTTCCCATAAAATAGAAATACTTAGTTGCCCTGACTCATCAGCAGGATTAATATGAAATGCAGTATTTATTCCATTAATATATAAATAAGTATTTTTAGGATCATCAACATACCATGTTAACCCTTGTAGATCTTCACCACAAAAATCACTTATAACATAAATAAAAGTTTTATCATTTTTTACTTTTACAGTAAATTGAAGCTTGTCGAGTATTCGTAAGTACCCCAATAAACGACGAGTCGTTGTAACCAGAATGTCTTGTCGCTGAAAATACTCGGCTAATAATTCAAAAGCTTGTTTCGTTGATTTAGAAAAAGGCTCTTCTGCACTAAATACTTTACCTAAATGGCTATAAAAAACACTACAACCTTCTTTTTGTACTAACGTATTAAGAACCTTTGATGTTAAAACATTATGTATACCACGGGCACTATCAAATTTAGAGACACCTCCCCAAGAAGGATTACAACGCATAAATTCTATTATTGGGGTATTATCAAGTAGTGTTGCATGACGAATAACCTTGTTGTTTTTGTGCATGGCATATTTAACATTACCCAACCTAGCTAACCAACCTTTAATAAATTCTAATAATATGGTTTTACTTGAAGCTTTAATTGCTTGGCGATTAAAAATACTAGCGTAGCTACGCTTACTATTTTGAGCAACAATACTGGTCACTCGTCCTTTCCAAATAAAAGCAAGTGCGCCATTTTTCACAGTTAAATCACTATGATAGGCGTCTCTTCCTTGAATTGCTCCTTCTCCTTTCATTATATCCGCATCAAAATTAGTGATCGCTTGGCCGTGATCAACCCATACTTCAATTTGTCGCTGCCCACGTTGAATCGTATGCCAATAATGCTCTATCTGTTGTCTATTTGAAACAAAATCACCAAACGAATGTAAACAGTCAATATGACCCGACTCTATTAATTGATGAATTTTACGACGACCTAAATCGTCTGTATTTGTATATGAAAACTGATCTTTGGGCATATCAAAATAAATAGTATTACCAATTTCTAAGCCCACCCCTTTACCAAGTAAGGTATCTTCTGAGGTATTCAAATATTTAATGGTTTCAAAATACACCTCACTGTTAGGTGTTTCATCTAAATCACTACATATTGTCATCATAGCCTTATAAGGATATGGATATTTTCTTAATGTAACTGGCATAACAACTAATTTTTCATCCTTAAAAACCGTTGGTAAAAAGGTAATAAGCGTAATATCTTTTGCTGCATATTATTAGGCAAATAAAATATGGCATACAACAACAGAGTCAACAAACTGGCAAGACTAAAGTAAACGATAGCCATAATATTGTCATTAGTTGAAAAAGAATAACGCGAAAATGAAAGTAATATAAAAAAAGGCAATATAATTAATACAGGTTTTATTAGTGTATTTTGAAGATATGATTTAAACGATATTTTCAATAATTTACAGGTGTAATAAGGAACAACGACTCCGTAAACAATGTTCATCGGGATCACAAATAATAGCGCTGCCGTTGTTAATTGCCAGTTTGACACCCCAGTAATTAGCAAGCCTATTGCAAATAAAATAAAAATAGACATAAAAGCAAAAACCGAAATTTTACCATGTTTATTTAACCCCATTAAAATACGAATAGAAGTATCTTGTGCCATGGGCAATAGTTGGCCAATCGCTAGTATCATCATTAACGACCAAAGTGCATAATTAGGTCCCATCCAATATTTTAGAACTAAATCACCAAAGATAAATAACCCCCCTAAGGTAGGTAAACTAAAGGCAAAACTTAATTGCGTGGTGCTAATAAACAGTGATTTTATAGCCTCACTATCTTGAGCTCCTTGCATCGATCCTGTGGTGGGAGTCAACATTAAGGTAAATTTTGTCATAAACGTTTTAATTTGTTTAGTTAATGCCATAGGACGGGCAAAAACAGCCAAAGCTGCAGGCCCAACAGCACTAAATAATAAAATATTAATGGTTTGTAATAGTAAAATAGGGGGTAAATTAGAGGTCATGCTTTTAATACCAAAAAACAACATTTCTTTACAAGTCGCTAAACTAGCCATACGTAAGTTAAAATAAAATTCATGGCACACTTTATAAACAAAAAAGAAACGTAAGCTTTCAAAGCAAATTGTCGAGATGAAATAACCGATTGCCATACCAATCACATTAAGATCGGTAAAATAAAGAAATGACACCATTAATAATAATGAAAATAAACTAGAACCTGCGTGTAAAGCGTTATGTATATCCCAACGGTGATAGCCTGTTAATAATCCTCTTGCCGAACCTGATAGCATTTGTACAGCTAAACTAGCACCTAAAAATAATACTACCCACTGTGCTGTTGGTAAATTATCGGCTAGGCGCTGAGCAAAAAAATAAGGGATTAAAAAATAAAAACCTAACGTAAATAATAAGACTAAACAACAAATAATAATTTGTACAAAGACCACAGAATTGGCAACTTGATTTAAACGCTTAAATTCACCTATAGCACGATGCTTCGAAATATAGCGATTAAAGCAAGCTCCCATACCTAATCCAACCAAGGTAAGGTAACTCACAAAGGACCAACCAAAATCCCAAATACCCAGTGCATCTTGCCCTACTTGATCGTTAACTAAACGAGGCATGACAAAGCCAGAAAAAATAAGGACAACTTGGCTTGTCCAGCTAACAAACAAATTCCAAACAAAACGGCTTTGCCCCGTTAAATCCTTGTCTGAAGCTTGATTATTTTCCTTTGTCATACAAAATTATTCCGCATACCCTAACTTCCTATGATATTCTCCTGCTACTTGCTCAAAAATAGCAAGTTCTTCATCACTGAGTTGCTCTTTCCAACGTTCATCAAGCTTAATTTCTTCCGAATCATCTAGCCGCATACCATTGCCTATCACATGATGTTCTACTGACTTAAAATCTAATCTTTTTTTATTTGGATCAACCCCGGTAAAATTAAAAATGTTATTTAATGTTGCTTCAGTATTATTACAAATATCTTCATAATGTACTTTAATCCAATTATTTTTAGGTATAGTCGCTAAAATAGCCTCTGTTTCTTGATTACAACGCACCCATTCATGTGCGCCCTGACGAACTCCTCGTCCATGCTCTTGCGTTTTCCCCGCTCCACCACCTCGAAATTTTGGATCTTTTGCATCCGCATATTCTGAAGGATTTTTATAAGCTAAAGAAACACCTCTACCATCACGTACAACCCATATAACTTTAATATCAAAATTTTTATTTTTAAGTAAATATTTTAAACGAATGCCTATTTTTGATGAGTCAACAACAGTTTCTACACCTGCTTGTTCGGCAATAGATTGCGCATAATCAAAATTGCGTTGCTGTAAAGTAGGTAAATTTTTTCGCCATACAGGTGATAAATTTAATAATGAGTCACGAACAAATTCCATAAATTTATTGCGAACTAACGGTTTTAACAATTTAAAAATATAAGGTGTTGCTCCCATGCGTATATCCGTTTTAGCTTCTGATATACAAAAATTTTGCCCTTTGCTCTGCATTTTATCAGTAACGCCTTGCCAAAAAGAACACTGACTAACTAGCGACTTACATGAGCATAAATAGCTCTCTTTATTACCTAAGTGAACCGCTTTAAGTTCACCCACACTACATAAATCAGGATGGGCACCTAATAACATTGCCGTCATGGTAGAACCTGAATGACTTGCTGCTGCAAGGTAAATAAGCTTTTGTTTTTTTTGATTCATAGATAATATTCTTGATTACATTAACGAGAAGACGGCTTAAATATTTCTTTTATCATCATGGTGATAAATAAAGTATTAGTAATTAAATAACGTTTCCAAAGGCGTCGAGGCTCTTGTACTACTCTATATAACCATTCCATACCACATTTTTGCCAGAATAAAGGCGCTCTTTGCACTTTTCCTGCAAGTACATCAAATGACCCACCAACACCATGAACCACAGGGACTTGCATTACATTATTCCATTTAGCCATAAATTGCTCTTTTTTAGGTGATGTTATAGCAACAAAAATGACATCAGCATGAGAATTGGCAATTTGTTGTGCTATTTCTTCCTCATCTGAAGATGAAAAATAGCCATTTCGCCTCCCCGCAATAACAACCCCTGGGTAACGAAACAAAATTTCTTTTTCTACTTTCTCTGAAATTTCTTCAGTTGCCCCTAAACAATAAATTCGATAGTTAAGTTTATTTCCCCGTTCTAAAATGGCGTGCATTAAATCAATACCCGCTATTCGTTCGGGTAAAGGTTTATTTAAAAGTTTACTCGCAATGACCACAGCACTACCATCAGCTAAAATCATATCTGATGAATTAACATCTTCACCTAAATCAGGATCTCGCTTCATATTGACTATTTTAGCCGCATTTAACATACCGATATGAAGTGATTGTTTCCCTTGGATAGCATTATTTATATGACCTAGCGCTTGCTCCATGGTAAGCGCATGAATATTAATACCGAATAAACTAACGTAATTACCTGATACCCGATATTTAGGTAATAAATGAATAGAAGTACCGCCTACATTGAACATTTATAACTCTCCTTAGCTTACACAAATACCACCTATTACCTACAAATAAATAGAACCATTCAACTAAGTATAGAAATGTATTTGTAAAAATCAGTATGAATACGTCATAGTAAATGACATAAATTATAATAACTAAATTAATTTTGAAATCTATCGACTATGGTTTAAAGGAAGTTTTCACTATCACCTCATTAAGTATTTTTAAATTACTGTCTCATTGGGAGCTAAACACAAAAAGTCTAAATAAGTAACCGATTCTATATCCTTATTTTTACTTAAAAATTCTTCAAGTTTCTTTAACGAATATTGAGATAAACTTTTAGGATGCCCCATAACATTAAAAATAGTGTTATTTTCTGCATTATTAATGTGCTGTTCATAGGCCTGTTGCAATTGTGTCGATTTATAACCATCAATCATAGCGGGTCCATAAGTTGTTTTAGTTAACCTATCTAAATAATAGCTACCATTAGAAGTTATTGCTTCACCATCACCAAAAGGTTTAAATAAATTTTTAGAAAATTTTTTATGGTATGCCAGCTTCCAAAAAAATAATGGCGAGGTTTTAATAGAATTAATTGGTATTTCAACAAAATAGCCTTTTTTATCAACCTTTAAAGGGTCGTTTGAAAAACGCCAAAAAGGTTTGTTAGGTAGATGGTTAAAATTAATAAACCGACTTGGGTGATCAGAATAGCCATTTTTATATACAGTACTATCTAGCCAAATATTATTCTTTTGCAAGGCGCCCTTAAGCTTATCAAAAGGCTGAATACACCAGCCTCCCGCACGAAAGGCAAATACTTTATTGTGCGTACAAAGCTCAAGCTCAGCTTTATATTTTATTACTAATTCAACTATTTCCTCTTCACTAAAGTCGTGTAATCGATAACGTTTAGTATTAATAACCCAACCATTTTTAGTATAGTAACTATCTTCCCAATGAGGATGAATATGAAGTTGAATATCATGACTTTTTATAGAAAGTGTTAATAACTGTTTTTGTATTAAATTATATTGTTGCTGTAATTGAGGGAATTCTGCTGAAAACTCTTTCAATTTTATTAAAAAACCAACATCAACAAATAAACTAACCTTAACATTATGTTTATCTAATACGTTGATAAGTGCATTAACAGGATTAATTAAGCAATGTTGAACAGTACCCGTTTTAGCACCAAAAAAAAGTTCGTAATCTAAACTTAGCAATAGTTGCGTTGCCATTATATTTAAAACTCCCAGTGCTCATTTTATAACTATCACTTTGGCAATAATCTTTAAAGTAAGTAATTATAAAGATGAAAATAATCATCACGAATAAAAAGTATAAATAGTAATAAACTCTATTTTATAACTGCTATTTAGAAACCTAAGCTATTTGACATTGCTTTTTCAGTATACTCACAACTATACTACTGTACATTAACCAAACCAAAAGTGTTCAATTAAATTACAATTACTGTACGCTAATCAAACTGATAATATTTAACTTTATTAAAACTATTTTTATTACAACCCGACAACGATGAAAAATAGATGCTAACTAACTTTTAATTTTGCCAATAGGATTTGCTTACCATAATGGAATATTATTCGGGGCTCCACATGACAAGTTGGTTAAGTGCTTGCGTTGAAATAGCCTTATTATTTACCATAATTATTAAAATTCCAGTAAAACCTATCAAAGTTAGCTTTTTCCTTTGTATTCTCATTTCTGCTATTTGGCACGTCAGTATTCCCAACACACTAGACAAGCATGAAGTCGTTAATATGTCTTTTATGTTACTTGAAGGTTTGCGTTATATTTCATGGATTATATTATTAACACAATTACTCATGCTTGCCCAAAATGCTACATTACCTTTTCGCTGGTCTATTGGGCTGTATTCATGCTTGGGAATTTTTTGTGCGGCTTTTATTTATAGTTTAATCAGCCCGATAGCAGGTATCGCAAATTATTCTTTTTGGTTCTATATTGAAATACTATTTTGTTTATTTGGCATTGTTATTTGCGAGCAACTACTTCGCCATGATCATTCTAGCCGTATGTCAAAGCTTGTTTCTTTAGTCGCTATTACATTATTTTCTTATGATATTATTGTTTTTGTAAGTACGCTAATTTTTAAATCCCAACAAGATCTATGGCAAGCCCGAGGATTTATCAGTAGTGCTACGTCTTTAGTTTTAGCATTAAGTATTATTTTTTACGGACAATTACTAAAAGAAAAATCCCGTTTAAAACTATCGAATTCAGTGATCTTATTTAGTACGAGCCTTAGTATCGTAGGATCTTTTTTGATCTTAATAGCCTTACTTGGCTCCATTGTTAACGTTCTAAATATTAGTTGGATAAATGCCTCAAAAATAGTCATCTACGTACTCACAATTTTCACTATAGTTGCTTTGTCTTTTTCAGAAAAAATACGTTTAAAGATTATTGTTTGGACGAGTAAGCATTTTTTTATGCATAAATATGATTATAAAGAGCAATGGATAAAGCTCGATGCGCTTTTATCAAAAAATAATACCCAGAAAAACTGCTATGACAAATCATTAATAACAATGATAAGTTTATTTTCAGCCAGTGGCGGTGGACTATGGATAAAAGGGCAGCAATTTTACTCGCTTGTTGCTACAAAAAACATTTCTTTTGAAAATCAATTACCTCTTGAAGAAAATCAAAGTGAATTTATTCAAACATTAGAAAAAAAAGATTGGATTTTTCAAGTAAATAAACACGCTAATAGTCATGATATGCAATACAATGCATTACTACCTGAATGGTTATCTCATATACAACATTCTTGGATTGTTGTACCGCTTAACACTGGCGTAGAATTAATTGGTTTTATTATTTTATGTAAAGACAGCTCTTCAACAGCCTTAACTTGGGAAGATTTAGACCTATTAAAATTAACAGGTCGCCAAATCGCTAGCTATATTAGTAAAGAACAAGCCGCTGAAAAATTAAATCATAATCAACAGTTTGATATGTTTAATAAAATAACGGCTTTTGCTATTCATGACATCAAAAATTTAATTGCACAGCAAGCATTAGTCGTTAAAAATGCAGAGAAATATAAGCATCACCCTGAATTTATTGATGATGCTATTGACACGATAGCCACATCCGTTAATAAAATGGATAAACTTTTAATAAAGTTACAAGGGAAATCCGCCAACGAAAAAACGCAATTTAGCCTACATGAACTATTATTAGAAGCAGTTGAAATGAATGCTCAAGGGCTTCCTAAACCCAAAGTAACAATCAGCGGGCCTAACATTGCTATTTGCTCAGATAAAGATAAATTATTAATGACAATTAATCACTTAATAAAAAATGCTCAAGATGCAACTCCCAATGATGGAAATATTGACATTACACTTTTAACCGAAAACAAAGAAGTTTGGTTAACCATTACTGATACTGGTTGTGGTATGGATGCTAACTTTATTAAAAATGAGTTATTTCAGCCTTTTAAAAGTACCAAACATGATAAAGGCATGGGGATTGGGGTTTACCAAATAAAAGAAATGGTGAATTCGTTAAATGGAGAGCTTTTAGTCGAAAGTACTCCTAATGTGGGGAGTAAATTTTCAATATTTATTCCAATAAATCAAGACGAAAATATTTTAGTCATAAATTAATACAGTATAAATATAAGGATAAATAAAAATGCAAAAAAAAATCATTCTATTATTAAGTCTCTTTTTAATAAATGCGTGCTCTACAGCACCGCAAAAAATTTATGATGCTGAAATACAATACCCTGAATATGTTATCGGTAATAATGATTACTTGCGTATTAATGTTTGGAAAAATGCTGATTTATCCGTTGACGTGCCTGTTCGTCCCGACGGAAAAATATCCGTTCCCTTGGTTGGAGACGCCCAAGCGCAAGGGTTAACAGCTGAAGAGTTAGCAAAACAATTAACCGACAAACTCAGTAAATATATTCGCCAACCTAATGTTACCGTTATTGTCACCCAAGCCAATAGCTCCGCGTTTTTAAATAGAGTTCGTATTACTGGTGCCGTTAATAATCCATTATCATTACCTTATAGAAGAAATATGACGGTATTAGATTTAGTATTACAAGCTGGCGGGTTAACAGCCTTTGCCAATGCAGACGATGCAATTTTATATCGAAAAACCCCAAAAGGTACTATACCTTATAAAGTAAATATTGATGAAATACTCCATAAAGGTATTTTAACAACTAACTATGAATTACGCCCTTTTGATATATTAATCATCCCAGAGAGTATTTTTTAACAATGGAATTTAACTTAATTTTCGATTATATCGCCATAGTATGGCGGGAAATGTGCCAACGTAAATTTAAAGTTGCTTTAGCGGTTACCGCAGCAAGCTTTATTATCATGATTTTAGGAATGTTAAGACCTTCAAATTTCACCAGTTCGGTCACTATTTTTGCCGACAATCAAAATATCATCAAACCTTTACTTGGTGATAAAGCCTCTGTTACTCGTATAAAGCAAAATAGAACAACCCAAGTATCTGACTTGATCAATTCACCTAAAATACTCTCTAAAGTAATAGATAATGTTTATGGCAAGAATAATTTTCCAACGGCATTAGCAAAAGAGAAAAAAATTAATAAAGTGAGAAAAAACCTAGCTATAACAGGCTTGTCTGGCAATTTTATTAAAATAACTTATACCGGCGATAGTGCCAAAAGAACCTTTGATATTTTAAATAATGTGGTGTCATTATTTATTGATGACAGTGCCAATACAAAAAAAGAAGAAAGCCGTAACGCTTATCACTTTATTGAGCAGCAAACTGCATCGTATAAAGGTTTATTACTTTCGGCTGAAGCGAAACTAAAAGATTTTCAATCAAATAACTTTGATGGTTCCGCTGATGAAGTCAACGCTCGTATCGCGTCTTTGCGAGCAACCATTGCAGAAATGAAAATAGAAGTCACTGAAAGTGCCGCAAAACTAAAATCATTACAAGATCAATTAACACAAGAGAGTAAATATTCTTCAAATAATTACGAAGCCGCTGTATATCGCTCTCAATTGCAAACACTTGAACAAACAAAAGCAGACCTAGAACTTAGGTATAAAGACGATTACCCTGAAATAATTAAAATTAATTATAAAATTGCAGATATTAAAAAATTAATATTAGCAGCTACCAATAAAGAAAATACCAACAAAACTATTGAAAACGAATTTAATCCTATTTACAAAGAATTAAAAAGCAAAGTCTCTGATGCCACGATTGAAAATAGGACTATTTTAAATAGATTAAAGGCTTTTGAAAAGTTATTAGTAGAAGCCTATGAACGTAGAAAAAGAATTGCCAACAATAATGCCGAATTATCAGAATTAACACGTGACTACAGCGTATTAAAAACGCAATACGAAGAAATGTTAGAGAAAAAAGAAAAAGCGCGTATTTCTATGGTGTTAGACGTGCAAGGCCAAGGAGTTAATTATAAAATACAAGAAGCAGCAAACTATCCCAACACCCCGTCGGGTTTACGTTTTATACATTTTTTTATTTTAGGTCCTATTCTTGGGTTTTTAATTGTTTTTTTTATAATGCTAGCAAAAGTTATTCTCGATGGTCGCATCCGCCTTTCATCTCAATTAGCACTCATTGAATATATTCCTGTGCTGGCTTCTTTTGCTCATATCTCAAGTAAATCTGAAATAAAAAACAATCGACTAAAAAATGTATTACTTTTTTTATACACTTTAGTCATGTTTTCTGCTTATGTTTTTTTCGCATTAGGGCACAAATATGGTTTTTCAATCGACCAAATAATGACTTTAGGGAGGCTGTAATATGCCAACATCTGCTATTGATATTCAAACAAAAATTGATAATGAAAAAATACTTGCTGAAAGTGTGCTTGCTTCGCCAGACAAATATAATCGAGTAGAAATAAAAAAGATGATAGAAACCTCTTTATTATCGTCTGAGGAATTAGAAGAAAGAAAAATAATCTATCCAGGTATCGATGACTACAATACACTCAACTCGTATAGAGAATTAAGAACTAAACTTTTAAAATCAAATAATAATAAGAACTTTATTTGTATGGTAACAAGTGTCTGTCAAAATGCAGGAACAACACATATAGCGATGAACTTAGCAGCAAGTATTGCTTTAGATCAGAAAAAAACCGCTTTAGTTATTGATTGTAATATTTATGATCCTAAAGTTGAGTCTTACCTAAAGCTCACTCCTGACTTAGGGCTCACCAATTTTTTAGAAGGAGATACTAATTCTATCAAAGATATTATGTATCCGTCTGGGACCCCCAGAGTAAGAGTGATCCCTGCTGGTAATAATATTCTAAACGCCGCTGAACATTTTTCATCTGAAAAAATGGAAGCCTTTTTATCCTCAGTAAAAAAACGTTACCCTGATCGATTTATTATTTTAGATACTCCCGCAATAGGTATCTATGCCGAAAGTCAAATTCTTGCTTCTTTATGTGATACCGCTTTAATGGTCATTGGTTATGGAAAATCAACCACAGAAAACATACAAGCAGGTATTGATGTCATTGGAAAAGAAAAGTTAGCAGGGCTAGTGTTTAACAATTAAGATAAATATAATGAAAAATAAAATAACTTCATTCAAATTCATATCTATTAGCTCTCTAATTGCAATAATTTGCTTTAGTCCTATACTGTTTGCTCAATCTCAATCATCAATTTATGATATTTTAGAATCACAGCAAAACTTTATTGAATTTGGATTAGGTTATGAATACAGCGACAATATTTATAAAACAGAATCACTAACTACATCAGGAAGCGAAAAAAAGGCCTCTTTGGCATTTGGTTACCATTCAGAACAAAAAACTAATAAATATTCATTAAATTATCGAGCAAACTATACCGATTATGGTGTACGAAAGTTACAAAATGATAGTTATTGGGCAGGTAAAGCTAATATTACCCAGCAACTGTTTAGTAAAAACCTTATTTTAGATCTTAAACATCTACGCCATAGATACTTACTAAATGATAACTTAGTTGCTTTACCTAGTAACCAAGGAAATAGAGACTTAATTTCAATTACTCCTATTTGGCGTATTCCTTATTCTAAAAGAGCAGGCTTTGAGCTCAGTTATGGTTATCAAAACATTAGCTTTTCAGACGATAAAAGACAAAAAAGCACGCGAAATTCAGCTAATATAGCTTGGTTTAATGCACTAAATAAAAGCTCTTTTCTTCGATTTAGAAATACTCTATTAACTGTAAAATTTCCCTTTTTTAAAACGAGTTATGATCAAATAAATAGCAGTTTATTGTATAAACGACTTACTCGAAATGGCGAATATATTCTAACCGCTGGTTATAGCCAAGTTGATTTACAAAATCACAATTCTTCAGGTATGAATTATGGATTTACTTATCAGAAAAAATTTGACTCACAAAATTTAGCCATTAGCTTTACCAGAAAACTTACCGACTCTTCAGCAGGGTTAGAGGTAAATATTAATAATGATGGTGATTATAATTTTGCTCTTACACGCTTATTATGGCGAAAAAGAGCCGAAATAATATATAGATATGAATTTTCTAGCCAATTTAAACTCGCTAACACCCTTGTTGCTTTTAATGATACCGAAAAAGCTATTCGTTCTATTTCATCAACGAGTAATTTAAATAATATTAGCCAACAAGGTATTTCAAATAGACTCAGTTGGACAATTAATCATAAGTTAACTGCCAACGCTGAAATAAGCGTTATACATTCAGATCTTATTAACGGTGGTGACAAAAGAAATTGGGACTTAAAGCTAAGAAGCAAATACAAAATAGCAAACAGATTATATATTTCATTCCTTGCTCATTACTTAGATGAAAAAAACAATCAAATCAAAAGACACTATAATGAATGGCAATACTCAACTCAAATTACATACAGATATTAAAGGTATAAAGCTAACGTGACCAATAAAAATATAAAAACGTTATTAATCGTTGAGGATGATAAAGGGTTGTTAACTCAGCTAAAATGGCATTTTAGTGACTATAAAGTGATCACCGCAACCAATCAAAAAGATGCATTAGATAGCATTCGTCGATACGAACCTAACGTTATGATCCAAGATTTAGGACTGCCTCCCGACGAAAATGGCGTAACACAAGGATTTGAATTACTACAGCAAGCCTTAATATTAACTCCTTTCATGAAAATAATTGTAATGACGGGAAACGAAGGTAATGAACACGCCATGAAGGCTGTAAAATTAGGCTCTTACGATTTTTATACCAAACCAGTTCAGCCTGATGTTTTAGATTTTATTGTACAACGAGCATTTCACATCAATGAAATTGAAAGTAAAAATAGAAAACTGTCGCAAAATAAAAACATAGCTTTAACTGGGCTTATCACTTCAGATGAAACTATGTTGAAAATTTGCAAGATGATTGAAAAAGTTGCACCAACTGATACCTCTTGTTTATTGTTGGGTGAAAGTGGTACAGGTAAAGAAATTTTAGCCAATTCAATACATCAATTAAGTAACCGATGTGATCACAATATTGTCGCAATAAACTGTGCAGCTATTCCTGAAACACTGATAGAGAGTGAATTATTTGGTTATGAAAAAGGAGCATTTACCGGCGCGAATAAAACCACTCCAGGCAAAATTGAATTAGCTCATAAAGGCACTTTATTTCTTGATGAAATAGGCGATATTCCCTTACAGACGCAAGTAAAACTTCTCCGTTTTTTACAAGAAAGAGTTATAGAACGCATTGGTGGTAGGACACAAATTAGTATTGATACACGTATTGTTTGTGCGACCCATAGAGACTTAGATGCAATGGTTAAAGCAGGTGAATTTCGAGAAGATTTATTCTATCGCATAGCCGAGATACAAATTGATATTCCACCATTGCGAGATAGAAGAACCGATAAGATACTCTTAGCAAAATATTTATTAAATAAATATAAAGAACAACAAAAGTCTAACATTATTGGTTTTTCTGAAGATGCTATTAATGCGATTGAAAACCATAATTGGCCAGGCAACGTAAGAGAAATAGAAAATAAAATAAAACGAGCCTTTATTATGTGCGATTCAAAATATGTAAGCGCAACAGATCTGGGGCTAAAATTGACAGAAAACACTCCATTAAACCTTAAATTAGTAAGGCAAAATGCTGAAATTAGTGCTTTAAAGCAAGCCTTAATTTCTAATAACAATAATATATCTGCAGCGGCTAAATCTCTGGGGATCACGAGACCGACGCTATACGATTTAATGAAAAAATATGATCTGAATTAATTTATTATTCAGCCGTTATTTATAAATAGAGATGGACATTATGATACTTAACAAACAAACAACAACAAACAATAAAAAAAACAACCTAATAGTAGTGTTAGCATTAAGTAGTGTTTTTCTCTTGTTTTCATGTTCTAAAGCAGAAAAACCTTCTTCAGCTAAGCTTACTCAATACATTGAACAAGGGCAATCGTATATTGCTCAGCATCAATTTAAAGCCGCACTTACCGCAGCAAATAATGCAGTGGCCGCCTACCCAGATAAAATTGAAGGCTATTTAATTTTAGCTAAAATATATGATAAATTAGGCAGTGCTGATAAAGCATTAGCTGTTTTGAAGCGTTATACAAAAAATAAAAATAGTGATTATTATTTTTTATTATTAGAAAGCTATCGAAAAAACAACAAATTAATTTCAGCTAAAAAATTAATAAAAGCCCAAGAAAAACTCTTATCCCAATCACCAGATAAATTAACATTAGAAAAAGCCTTACTCGATATACAAGAAAACAAACTCGATAGTGCCCTTTTACGTTTAAAAAAAATCGAAAATAATAAAACCTTTACTGTTGATTCATTAATTGGGCAAGCACGTATTTTTGCTTTAAAGCAACAACCAAAAAAAGCGTTAGAAATATTAGATAAGGTCTTTAACATTGCCCCTAAAAATGTCGAAAGTAGAATATTAGCAAGTTACCTATATATTAACGAAGATGAATACGTTAAAGCCGAAAAAGCATTATCAAAAGCACTCACTCTTTTACCCTCTTCTGACATCTTTACACCCGATAGAATTAACATATTACAAGCACTAACAAATGTACTAACACTACAAGGTCGCAGCTCTGAAGCTTTAATTTACGCAAGAATATTATCTGAAGAATTTCCTGATATGGAATCGGTCAACCAAAACATGACTCAAGCTACAGAGTATTTTAAAGCCAAAGAATATGACAAAGCTAAAGCATTATTAGAAAAAATATTAAATATTATGCCTGCACACAAAAAAGCATCAACCTTAATGGGGATTATTTTGTATGCACAAGGTGATATTCATGGTGCACAAAAATATTTATCAAATATAGTCGATCCTGAAAATAATTCTAAACAGTTGATACAGCTCTACGCAATAACACAACTGAAACTCAATCATGCTGGCGATGTACTAACAATGTTAGACAATACCATTGCAGAAGAAACGAATTTAGATACATTATCTCTTTATGTCTTATCGGCGATCAGCCAACAAGAATATTTAAAAGCGCAAACAGTTTTAGACAAAATGAAAAAGCTCTTTCCTAAAGCGCCCGCCTTTTATTTATTACAAAGTACCTATTACGCTAAAAACCCTTCTTTTTCCTCTCAGAAGTCACTAAGCACTTTACAAGAAGGGCTAAAACAACATCCTAATGATATTAGGCTACAAACAGCATACTTAAAAACGTTAGTAGAGCTAAATCAAACAGAAAAAGCAGATCAATTTGTCAATGAATTAGTTAAAAATAATGGTACTGATACTAATATATTAATGTTAGCGGCAAAATATAAATTGCATAAAAAAGAATATGCTTTAGCCAGTACATATTTAACTAAAATATTATCACTTTCTCCAGACAATATAGAAGCTATGTATGGTTTAGCCAAAATAAATCAATTAAACAATGATTGGTCTAATGCAAATGCATTATACAAAAAAATAATACAAATAGATCCTAAGCAATTAAAGGCGTATCAAGGTATTATTTTTTCTGTCGCTAATTCAGGAAAAAAACCAGAGCAAGAAAATTTAGAGTTACCGACTAACGCGAATAACACCATTTTATCACTAGCTTTGGCCAATTATCTTATACAAAAAAATAACTTCCAACTCGCTCAAAAACATATTGAAAAAGGCAGTATCAACTTGCCACCTAATTTAAAAAATTATGTGAAAAATTTAAATAATAGAATCAGTTATAAACGTGCAAGTTTTGCCTTATTAGATGAAAATTATGAAGAAGCAAGAAAAATAACATTAGAGCAACTCAAATTATCTCCCAAAGAACCTCAATTTTTAGCTCTTTTGGCCACTATTGAAATAAAGGCAAAGCAATTTACCGAAGCACAAAAAATTATTAATCAAATAGCAGAGATACTTCCTGGAAACCCCATCATTAATATTTACAATGCTGAGTTAGCTCTTGCACAACAAAATAAAGATAAAGCAATAGAATTATTACAAAAAGAATGGTCAAAAACAAAAAATAACAAAATAGCACAAAAATTATATTTATTATTAAAAGAAACCGACAATGCCAAAGCTGATAGTTTTCTTGCGGAATGGCAGTCTATGTCACCTAATAATTTATTAGTTATGATTAACACTGCAATTTCATTACAAACTAAAGGAGATAATGCAGGTGCTCTTGCTTTATATGAAAAAATAATCAAACTTGCGCCTAAGCAAACAGCTAGTTTAAATAATGCCGCATGGTTGTCTATGGATACAGATTTAAGCAAAGCATTAAAATTTGCCGAACAAGCTTATAAAAATGCGCCTAATAATGCCAATGTAATAGACACTTATGCATGGATTTTATTTAAAAAAGGGGATATTAAAAAAGCAAGAATATTAATTGAAAAAGCTAAAAAATTGCAGCCTCAAGATAAAAACATTAATAAACATTGGCAAGAAATTACAAAACAACCACTAAAATAGCTCTAATAGCTCTATAGTAAGAATATCTATCAATAGTGTCGGTATTTTATACAGCAAAGAGTAAAAATCTATCTTTTTTTTGTCGGTAATATTTACAACTAGCGAAATGTCGAGTAAAACAAAAAACATAATCAATTGATTTTTAACACAAAAAGAACTTGGCGCACTAATTGCTTTATTCATCATGAAATACAGACTTTATTTATCATATAAGGAACATCATGAAAAAATATATATTGAAATTAGTAGCTTCAGTAGCGCTTTTATTAGCGTCGACTAGCAGTGTATTTGCTATACCTATGTTAGAGATAACGGGACAAATTGATTTTACTGGTGCTGGTAGCATTACACTAAATAGTAGTAATACTGCGGTGACTATCATTGATTTTTCGTCTATAGCTGTAGATCCATCAGCAACAGATGGGGTTTTTACTAGCGCAGTTGGTCAACCTGTTACTTTTATAGACCCCTTTGCTGTATCAGCCCCCGCGCCAAACTTGTGGAGTGTAGGTGATTTTTGGTTTGACCTAACAAGTATTGTATCTAATCAAGTTGTTACTTCTGGGTCTATATCATTTGCACTTGTTCACGGTACAGGTACCATTTATGGCAATGGTTATAATCCAACATCGGGTCAATGGATATTCTCAACCCAAAGTAGCAATGGTTTTACGGGTGGTCAATTTAGTTTTTCTTCAACCACAGTTCCTGAACCAGCAACATT
>WGGB01000079.1 GCA_015491935.1 Alteromonadaceae bacterium | reverse complement strand
TATCTACTTGGCCATTCAAGCAGCGTCTAAAAAATGGACTATGCCAATTAGAGATTGGAAACCCGCGTTAAATCGTTTTATAATCGAATTTGAGGAGCAGATTGCTCCCCATATCTAAAAGGGTATTTACACAGTTAGGATTACAGCCTCAATAAGTTTTATTCCCTCTGTATTCCACCCACTAAAAAGCCGACATAAAAGCCGGCTTTTTCATATACTTAGGAGCTAAAACGGCATTTTCATGCCAGGTGGTAATTGCATTCCACCCGTTAATGCACCCATTTTATCTTTATTTTGTTCTTCAACTCGACGCACCGCATCGTTAACGGCTGCGGCAATTAGGTCTTCAAGCATTTCTTTATCATCAGCATCGCCCATTAAACTGTCATCAATTTCAACACGACGTACACTATGGCTACCTAACATGGTCACTTTAACCATACCAGCGCCCGATTCACCAACAACTTCCATTTTAGCAAGTTCTTCTTGAGCTTTTGCCATTTTTGCTTGCATTTGTTGGGCTTGTTTCATTAAGTTGCCCATGCCACCTTTCATCATTGTATTTCTCCAAATTTTTAAGTATTGAAAGTCTATTTATCAGTAACGTATCAAATTTTTTCTATGACTTAATTATCACTATGGCACTATTATAATGCTTTGATACTGTTTTCATCAATTGTTGCTTGATAATCCTGCTGTAAAGTTTGTACTATTTCGTCTTGAGCCAATAACTCTTTAGCATATTGATGTCGTTTATCATTTATATGTGATTGTATTTTATAGGGATCAGCTTCTGTTGAACTAACGATATTAACTTCAACTTTAATGGGTTTGACCAATAGCTCACTTAAGCTTTGCTCTAATTGCTGATAGGCATTGTCACTAACTAAATGTTTAGTTGCCTGATCTAAATTTAAAATCAGTAGGTCATCTGTTGATTTTTCATCAACAGTGGCATGAATAGCAAGTTGCCTTAATCGACCGCCTAATGCCATAGAATCAATCATGTGCGCCCACTTGTCCACTTGATTAGCTTTACGTATTTGTGCGGGATCGATAATATCAGGCGTAAATGGCGTTGTTGGTAAACTTGTTGTACTGGGTAAATTTTTTATCTGAGCCGCTTTTAACTGCTCTGTTTTGGTTAATTGTTCAGCCTGCTGTTGACGCTCATTTGCGCCATTAGACTTTTTTGGATCATCTTCCTGTGATTTACGTCGACTTCTAAGCATATTCCGATCGGCAAGAATAGTATCAATACGATTCGTCGCAACATTATTTAATGTAGCCGTATCGCTTCTTGATAAGGAGTCTATTTCAGCGTCAACCTGTTTGATATTATCAATATCTTGCTCTACCTGAATGCTTGTTGTATTAGTTTCACTATTATTTTTTAAAATAGCATCTTCGGCCTTGGTCTTTTCACTATCAAGCGATTGGTTTGTTTCTTCTTTTTCGGGTAAATTGTTGTGAGTTGCTGCTGTAATATCAACAGTACTGATCGTTGGCTGATTAATTTCTGTTGCGGTAAGATCTTCACTATTAAAAGTAACCGTTATATCTGCAACCTTTTTTTGCTCAAACGACTTTTCTTCATTCGCGCTATTTTCAAGCTGAACATGAACTAAATCATTACTATTTATTATAGGTTTAAAGGCTAACAAACGTAAAATAACCATATCGAATGCCGCTTGTTCATCTGCCGCATAAGGTAAGTCTTTACGTCCATTAAGGGCGATTTGATAATATAGCTGTACATCTTCTGGAGACATTGCTTGTGCAAATTTACTTAGTAATTTAGCTTGTTCTGGTGATAAATCAAATTGCTGTTCAACAATTTGTGCCAAGGCTATTTGGTGTAATAGCTGTATCAGCTCAGCTAACAAACGTGAATAACTAGGAGCATACGAAGCAATTTCTTGTGATAACTGCATTAATCCTTGTGCGTCTTGTTTTAACAAATGTATTAATATTTTAAAGGGCCAATTATGATCGACACCCCCTAACATTTGTTGTACGTTGCTTACGCTAATATTACCTTGTCCTTGTGCAATCGCTTGATCGGCTAAGCTTAATGAATCACGCATACTACCACGCGCAGCTTTAGCTAGTA
>WGGB01000078.1 GCA_015491935.1 Alteromonadaceae bacterium | reverse complement strand
GCTATTGATTTTGTCGCTTTGTCTTTGCTGCTATTAATTGCAAACCCAGCAATCTTCGTGTGATTTTTTAATGTTTCAACCTGAATATAAAAATCATCAACCATAAACTTTTGCACGTTAACTTGCTTAAAGAGCAACCGATGTAGCGCTAATTGTAGGGTCAGTTTTTTAATTCTTAAGGTGTTTTCTTGTGTTTCGCTATCAAATAGCTCTAAGTTGTTAATAGATAAACGTGTTAAAAACGGATTAAAACGAATACGAGTCTCATCGGATAAGTGCAAGCCCTGTTCTGCCAATAATGGTGCTAAAAAATATTTGGTGATCGGGGACGACAGTGACCAAATAATTAAATTTAGACTCACAAAAACAATTGCTAGCCATTTGAAAATACGAGTAAAAAGCATCATTAAAATCGTCCTTAAAGAAAACACGAGGAAGAAAAGTTATTATATACCCATCCCACTTCAAGATGCAGATTTTAGCACCTGAAAATTGTCATTAATACTACTCCCTAATGTATCACCGATACTTGGGAGTATTGTGCTGAAGAAGTTATCAATAGCGCACCTAAATTCTTTTGCTGTCGCAAAATATTTGTTATTTCTGGCATGCTCATTCATCACTTTCCATAACCTTTCTATTGGGTTTAGATTTGGACTATAAGGTGGTAAATAATAAAGCAATATATTCAATTTAACTGCCTTGTTTTTAACTATCTGTGCGCGGTGATAACCAGCACCACCCAAAATAAGATGAATTATTTTATCCGATCTTTCATTTCGTCGTAATTCAGTAAAAAAACCAGCAATAGTTTCACTATTTACTTGTTCATAACGACTAAGATGAGTGGCAGCAATGTTTTGTAAATTAACGGCTCCAATTAAGTTTAAACGAGTGCGGCTACCCGTAGTTTCTATACTTTTATCTGTCCCTGTTTTTATCCACCACAACTCACTTTCGTCGCTTGAGTTGGGTGCATTGCATCCATGAATAATATAGGCTCATCGCCAACACTACTTTTCAGTCTGTCATATTGTTCTATGAAATTAGCTTGTTTAACTTCGTCAAATTTATGGGGAACACCTTTAGGCTGCTTGTAACTGAATCCTTGTTGATGAAGCCATTTGTTAAGACCTGAAACACTAAATCTGATCTCACACGTTTTCCAAATATATTCACTTATTTGATGGACATGGCAGTAGGTATGCTCCGTTATGTGCGATATTATTTGGCTTGTTTGCTCGGCTGTTAAACATGATACAGAGCCACCATTTTCTGGCTTTAGTTTCTCTTTATTAACATAGTCATCAATATGTCTAACAATACTCGTTTCATGTAACCGTAGTGCTTGGGCAATCATTTTTGTTTACCAACCCTCGGAACGTAGCAACACCGCTTTAATGCGATCGCAAACACGTTTATCACGACTTGCATCGTGAAGTGCTTCTAAATCAACTTTTTGGTCGGGGCTTAGGGTTACTGTTTTCATAGGACATATCATGATCCTCATTTTTGTATAAATCAAGAATCTTGTCAACAACAACCGAAAAGTGATCCACTCCACCATTTGAATAATGATCCACTATTTTTTAAGGTTTTCCATTAAACCTGCTTGTTTCTTTTCTTTAATTCGATAACTCTTTCCTTTAATCTGAACAATATGTGAATGATGTAAAATCCTATCTAACATAGCTGAGGTTAACGCTGTGTCATTGGCAAATATATTTCCCCATTGCCCAAACGGTAAATTACTGGTGAGTATTACCGCACCTTTTTCATAACGTTTGGCGATCACATCAAATAAAAGTGTGGATTCCTGTGCGTTAAAAGGTAAGTAGCCTATTACATCTATGCTCAGTAATTTAGGTGCAAATACACTGCGTTGGATCACGGATTTATATTTATCTTGCCGTTGTGCTGTTGTCAGTTGTAAGATCAAATCAGAGGCGCTAATAAAGCGTGTTTTGAGTCCTGCTTGCACTGCTTTATAACCTAGCGCACTGGCTATATGTGTTTTACCTACACCCGATGGACCAAGCAATACCACGTTTTCTTTACGTTCAATAAACGATAGTGTTGCTAACTCATTAACCATTTTTTTGGGGACGCCAGACGCAAAGTTAAAATCAAATTCCTCTAGTGTTTTTAACGAGGGAAAACCTGCCATGCGCGTAAACATGATCTGTTTACGTTGATGTCGTGGTTGGGTATCTAAAGGAATATCCACTATAGGCATTACAATCTCGGTAGCTTTTGGTGGGGCAAGAGCTTGTTTCGGCGGTAAGTCTTGTAGGTATTTTTGCTCTTCTTTGAGTCTATCCGCTGGTTTGAATTTTATGGTATCGTGAAGGCGTTAATTAGCCACATTATTTAACCAGTCCATTATTTCTATATTAGCGGTTTCTACATCGAGTGTAAGCTCAAACGCTGATAATTTGCTCGCTAATTGCCGATAAAAATTATCACGCACATAACGCACCATACGCTCTACCTTACCTTTGGTTTGGGGACGATAAGGTTTGCACAACTTAGGTAAAAAGCCTATTTTTTTGCTAAATTGGTAAAAGCTTTGATTAAGACGATGTTGTCATATCAAATCTGTTGAGGAATACCTTGAAAATAATCAAAGAATGGTGATTTTCCACCACGCATTTGCCCGCAATCTACCTGCATTTGTTTGCCCGCTTCGATTTCAAAACGAACGATAGGTTGCACTTCAACGCTTCCTCTGTATTGATGCAAATATTGCCGCAATAGTGATATTCTCTCTGGATATTCTTGCGCTTTTATTTATCTCAATAAAACAACAGCAGATAAATGAATAGGCGCTGCTTTGGGTAATCGAGAATGCAAATACGGTTTATAAGCTTCTAATTTTGATATACCTGACTTACGTGTTGCATAGTTTGGCTGCTCAAAATTTCCCTTGAGGTATTTTTTAACCGTGTTGCGTGAAATACCTAGTTGTTTAGTAATGGCGCGTTGAGACATCCCTTGCTTGGCTAAGACTTTTATTTTCATGAACTCTTCTTTTGAAATCATGGTGCTTATCCAACAACACCAATGTTAATTGAACTGGATCAGATTTCAATTGCTGAAGTGGATCATTTTTGCATTGCTGTAACACATCTTCAATGATCACGGGTATAGATGTATTAGTTCCGACTTAATCTGACACATCGACTTGCAAAGTTGAAAATTACCCGTTTTGATAAAGGTGTCGAATCTTTAATCAAAACTCAATAACGTTTCACGAGCTTGTAAAGTCATGGGTGAATCACGAGATACATTTTATCGTTATAAAGAGCTTGTTGAGGAAGGCGGTATTGATGTATTGATAGAAAAGAATCGTCGTGCTCCAAATATCAAAAATCGCGTTGATGAAGAAACAGAAAAAGCGGTAGTGGGGTTCGTTCTATTTGGTTACGTCACAATTTAGAAAACTTCAAGAAACGTCTTAAAGCCCTTGAGGATAAGGCTGCCAGTGAAGGGATAATTTTAAGTGACGTACAAGTTGCGGCCTTGGAAAAGAAACAACATGATGATGAAGCTTGTGGTGAAATTGAAACAGCTCACCCTGGTTATCTAGGTCGCAGGATACATTTTATGTGAGGCTGTAATCCTAACTGTGTAAATACCCTTTTAGATATGGGGAGCAATCTGCTCCTCAAATTCGATTATAAAACGATTTAACGCGGGTTTCCAATCTCTAATTGGCATAGTCCATTTTTTAGACGCTGCTTGAATGGCCAAGTAGAT
>WGGB01000077.1 GCA_015491935.1 Alteromonadaceae bacterium | reverse complement strand
ATAATAGAGTTAGCGCCGTAGTCGGTTCATTAGAAGGGCTTGATTATGCGCTACGACAACAAAAAATGCCGTTAACTTGGCTAGCTAATGCTTTTGTTTTAGGAAAAAAATCATGGTGGTTACATCTATCTAAAAAATCACGATACAAGTATTTAATACCACAATTAACAAAAACAGCCAAAAAAATGTATCAAGCAGACCTTAATTATATAATTTATCAAAACGCCATCAAAAATTGCAAAAGCGAATAATATTACCTATAGCTATTCATCACCTAATGTATTTGTACAAAATATTAGCGGCAAAATACAAAGAGTAAAAAACTAAATTGTAACAAATTTTCTAAAATTACAGATTTTAAAGATAAATTTAAGTAAAGTAGTCTGCTGTTTAATGTAATAAACTTGTAAAAGCTAATACTAGTTTTGCTTAAAACTGTTTTACTTAAAAAGTAATAAAATTCAAACTAACACGGACATTAACATGATAAAAAAAATAACCGCCTTATGGCTAACAAGCTTATTAGTCTTGTTAACCATACAAGCTAATGCAAAGGAAATAGTTCCTACAGGGCAACTTCCTGACAATGTTATACCAACCCATTACCAACTAAATTTAAAAATTGATCCCGAAAAATCTCGTTTTTCTGGACAAACAAATATTGACATCAAAGTAAAAAAAGCCACTAAAACCTTTTATATTAATGGTAAAGAATTAACGATTAATAGCGTTAGTATTACTGATAAGCATGGAAAAAAAACACCTGCAAAAGCCGAAAAAACTAAAGTAGAAGGAGTACTACGTATAACGGCAGATAAAAAATTAACCGCAGGCAACTACTTAATAAAGTTTGATTATAATGCCCCTTTTAATGAAAACTTAGAAGGTTTACACCGAATTAAAGATAACGGTAAATTTTATGCCTTTACCCAAATGGAGTCTATTTCAGCGCGTTTAGCCTTTCCATCGTTTGACGAACCTCGCTTTAAAACACCTTATGATATTACCCTAACCATTCCTGAAAATTTAGTTGCGGTTGCCAATACACCCGAAAAAACAACTAAAAAAGCAATAAAAGGTTGGAAAACCATCACCTTTGCCACCAGTAAACCATTACCCACTTATTTAGTCGCCTTTTTTGTCGGTGATTTTGACGTGGTTGAAATGCCAGCGATGCCAAAAACAAGTGTTCGTGATCACGAAGTACCATTACGAGGCATTGCTGCTAAAGGGAAAGGAAAAGAATTACACTATGCACTTTCTCAAACTCAATCTGTCGTTGAAGGTTTAGAAGATTATTTTCAAATTCCTTACCCATACAGTAAATTAGACGTACTTGCCGTACCTGATTTTGCTGCTGGAGCAATGGAAAACGCAGGTGCTATCACCTATCGTGAACAATTATTATTACTTGATGACAAAGCCTCTATTGGTCAAAAGCGTAGCTCTATTTCAGTACAAGCACACGAATTAGCGCATCAATGGTTTGGTAATTTAGTGACTCCCGTATGGTGGAACGATATTTGGTTAAATGAAGCCTTTGCAACTTGGATGGCAGCAACCTCATTAGAACGTCAACACCCAGGCGAGCAATGGCAAAGACAACAGTTAGCGAATTCAAAACGAGTAATGAATTCAGATTCAATCCCATCTGCCCGTAAAATTCGTAATCCAATCACTAGCAACAGTGACATTATTACCGCGTTTGATGGTATTACTTACCAAAAAGGTGCTGGCGTACTGTTTATGGTTGAAAACTTTATGGGGAAAGAAAACTTCCGTAAAGGCGTACAAAAATATTTAACTAAATATGCATGGGGCAATACCACTGCGATAGATTTTTTTGAAACCATTGCCAGTGTATTACCTAAAGAAAAAGCACAAAAAGTGGTAACGTCATTTAAAAACTTTGTTGAGCAAGCAGGCGTTCCTTTATTAAGCATTAAAGAAAATTGTGATAATAACCATACGGTATTAACCATTAGTCAACAAAGATACGCACCTTTAGGTACCAGCTTTAGCGAAAAAACCTTATGGAATATCCCTGCTTGTATGAGTTATGAAGTCAATGGTGAAATAAAACAGCAATGTAACGTTATTAGCAAAGCCACACAAAAAGTAACCTTAGCGGGTAAAGGTTGTGCTGCTTGGGTTATGCCAAATTCGAAAGCCGCAGGTTATTATCGTTTTAATTTTGACTCAAACGGTTGGAAAGATTTACTTGCTAACTTAAATAAAGTCAATGCGCTAGAAGCAAATGCTGTTTTAGATAGCATGAAATCTTCTTTTGCCAGCGGTAACCTAACCGTACAAAACCTTATTGATGTGATCCCTAGCACCCTAAATTCAGATTCATGGGAAGTTGCCGTTTCAGGCATGGGAACCTTAGGTACTTTGATCAGATATGCTAACGAACAAGAAAAACCGAAGTTACGTGCTTTAGCGGGTGATTTTTATCGTGCAAACGCTGATAAAATAGGATTTTTTGATAACACTGCCGCCGATAAAAAAGATCCTATAGGTACAAATAAATTACGTGGGCGCTTAATTAATTTTATGGCTTTTACCGCAAGAGATAAAGCTTACCGTAAAAAATTAACGGATATGGCCATTGCTTATACGGGTTATAAAACGGATCATAAATTTCATGATGATGCCGTCATTCCAGCCTTACGTAATACCGCAATGTCAGTGGCAGTACAAGAATTAGGACAACCTTTTGTTGATGAATTAATGACTCGTTTAAACGCATCAACCGATGGCACCATGCGTGGTCGCTTAATTGGAGCCTTAACAGCAACAAAAGATCCTAAAATAGGATTAGCATTAATTAACTTTAGCTTAACGCCAGCGGTTCGAGATAATGAAAAAACACAATTCTTATTTGGTTTATTAACCACAAAAGAATTAGACAGCGTTATGTGGCCTTGGCTACAAGCTAACTTTGACCAACTTATTGCGGGCTTACCCAGTAATTATCAAAGTTATGCACCGTATTTATTTATGGGTGAATGTAAAGAAGAAAAAGCTAAACGCCTAGACAGCTTTTTAAAACCACGTTTAAATAAATTAGTGGGGGCTGATCGTAACTTTGTCAAAGCAAAAGATTCGCTTAAACAATGTTTAGCGCAAAAAGCACATTTAAAACCACAAATAAGCCAATTAGTAATGCAGTTAGCAAGTAATCATTAATAAAAATAAGATGCATTAATTCATCATAATGCATCCTATTTAACTAATAAAGCAAAGGGGCGATAACCATAGTTATCGCCCCTTTTTTGTCTTTTTACTGATACCTGATCAGCTATTGTTTAGATCTTTGTTACGCCTAGCTATACTCTAAACAACCTACAATGCATTGTATCTCTATAACTCGCCGCTTATGCCACACCGCGAAAATACTACGCAAATATTTAAACTCTACGCCACAACGCACGAGAGATCATGCGTACTTTAGTGGGTAAATTCATCCGCTGTAAATTGGTTTTAATGATCCCTTTTGTAAAACGGCTGCGTTTTGAATAATCTATATTAACATCTAATACCACAGGGATATTTTGCGCAGTTAACGCTAGTGCTTGTGTTATTTTTTCAAAAATTTTATCGTTTGTTTCAAGCCGAATATAATGACAACCACTTGCTTCACTTAACGCTTTAAAACGAGTATTAGGCAAAACTGTACAGGTTTTTTTATTATAAGGAGTTTGCTGTGCTTGTGATATTTGTGCCAGTTCGCCATCATTAAAGATAACAAATACTGCGCCAATATTTCTGTCGCTGGCAGTAAATAATTCCGTTTGACTCATTAAAAAGGCGCCATCACCAATAATACCGATAACTTGCTTTGTTGGGTTTATTAATTTAGTGCCAATAACCGCAGGAATAGCATAACCCATACAGTTAAAATCAGTCGGACTAAAAAAGTGCTTCGGTTGATAACAAGGCATTAGCTCCGCAGTTAAAAAAGTATGATTACCATCATCGGTTAATACAAAGGCATCATCATCAATAGCACTACGCAGCTGCTGAAAAAACAACGCAGGGTTTACGCTATCTTTTGAGTCATGCTGCAACCATTCATCAATATAAGCTTGTTTATCTTGCTTTATTCTTGCTTGAATATCGCTATTATTACGGCTGAGTTTTACTTTTTTCAATGCTATTAATAGCTCCGTTAACACTAATTGTGCATCACCTTCAATAGCTATTTTAGCTGGATAATTGGCATTAAATACTTTCGGATTGATATCAATATGTATTAAATTTTCAGGCACTGTTACACCAAAACTGCCCGTACCAATTTCAGCAAAACGCGTACCTATAGCCAATAAACAGTCACAGTTTTTAAAAGCATTAGTGGCTGCAGGAACGGCCGCAGAACCAAAGCCCATACCTGTATGTAACGGATGTTTTGCCGAAAAAGCACTTAACCCTTGTAAGGTAGTCGCCACAGGGGCATTTATTAATTCAACTATTTCAGTTACTAGCTCATTGGCGGCAACCGCACCCCAACCAATAAACAAACCAGGATTTTTAGCCTTAATTAATAACTGTGCTGCTTGCTCTATTTGCCCACTAATATCCGTTTTTAATTGCACGGCTGGCTTTTGATAAACGGGTAAGTTGGTAACCTCACCTTTATCTAGCTGAAAATTAATTGGCACTTCAATAAATACTGGCCCTGGTTCACCAGAAGTCGCTATATTGTAAGCTTCAAATATCGTACTGACGACTTCATCATGGCTAGTAATTTTGAAACTTGCTTTAGTAATGGGATCCAACATTTTGTGCTGATCCATATCGTGTAGCTGATAAGAAAAGTCTGAATCGGTGCGCACACCGCCACTTATCACTAACATAGGAATACCATCTAAAAACGCTTCG
Source organism: Alteromonadaceae bacterium (assembly GCA_015491935.1). Classification (GTDB taxonomy): domain Bacteria; phylum Pseudomonadota; class Gammaproteobacteria; order Enterobacterales; family Alteromonadaceae. The sequence goes on along the minus strand of WGGB01000077.1, from coordinate 4,592 downwards.
CCAATACCACTTGCTGCGTGCGTTGCGCCAGCAGCAGGTACAATCACTAACGTACCAATACTATCACTACTACGACTAATAGCATCCGCCATAAATGCGCCATAACCTTCATGAGTTACTAACACAGGCTCAATTAATTCAGACTTATCTAATTCATCATAAATTTCAGTATTATGCACCCCAGGAATACCAAAAGTATAAGTTACACCTAACTGCTCAAGTGCATAACGTACTAACCATGCTGCTGTTTTTTTCATTGTTATTTCCCGTTTTTTATAATTTATTGTTGCAAATGATTGCTGCGGCCGCATTACGCGCGGTTAAAATACAGCCTGATAAAAAAGTCCCTTCAAGTGATCGTTTACCACTGGCGCCACCGCCGCCAAAACCTGCCGCTTCACCAACACAATATAAATTTGGCATTACCTCACCTTGCTGATTAAGCACTTGTGATGCTAAATTGGTTTGCAAGCCGCCTAAGCTTTTACGGCTAATTAATTGTACCTTTATAGCAATTAATTGGCTGCCAGAAGAAAGTATTGGCGCAGGTTTACAGGTACGCAATTTATCTGCTTGCCATTGTCTAGCATGATTTATGCGTCGTACTTGCTCATCATTTTGTAATGCTTCTCTTGAACTTACACTTTGGTCAAACTGCATAATTTGTTGTCTTAAAAAATCAGCCTTTATGTAAGCTTGATCGGTTTGCTTATTCATTTTTTCGACTAATTGCGACAGCTCATCAGCCACAATAAAGTCATCACTTTCATGCTCAAGTTGCTTTAATAATTTTTGATTGCCAAACAATAATTCTTTTAATAAACCAAACAAACTTTTATTGCGAATACTTGGGTTATGCTGCGATCCTGATACCGCTAATTCCTTTTCAGCAATACGCCTGTTAAGCACTTGCCATGTCCACGGTTTTTCTTGCTTACTTACTTGTTCGCACAAATAATTAGTATCAAATCCTGTGACTAACGGCATAGGACCAATGCGTTTACCCGTATGATCTAACCATAGTGCAGATTTACACGGGATCAAACTTAAACCATGTCCCGTAAATTCAGCCTGAGGATGTTTTATGCCCGCAGCATAATTCCACATATCGCTTAAATGCGTTAACTTACCACCTTGCTCAGCAACAGCCTCATGTAATAAACCATCAGAAATAGGATTAGCCCCATTTAATAATTCTTCAGGTGGATTGCCCCAACCTTTTTGCCAATGTTGTTTTACTTTTTCAGTACTACCATTAATACCACCACAAGCAATCACGGTATTGGTAGCATTAATAGTGAAAATATCAGCTTCACTTTTAGTTGAGTTATTATGTAAACGCTCATTTAAAATGTCAGCACCAACCGCCTTATTGTCGTTATAATTAACTGTAAGCACTTTATGCTGATGATAAATAACTAATTGTTGCCTAGCGATAAATGGCTGTAATTTAGCGATAATCACTTCTACTAATTCCCAGCCAGTACCCCATAAAATATGGTAGCGCGGCAGTGAATTACCTTCACCAAACAAACCACGTTCAACCCAATTAACCGCGGGTAAAAACTTCAAGCCTAAATTAAGTAAGTATTGATAAACCTTGTCATGATTATGCGTGGCATATTCTTGCGCCCATTGTTTTGGCCAATAGTCTTGTTCGTTAAATTCGGCAAAATTATGCCAATCTTGTAGCAAACGCTGACTATTATCAGGTACTTTTAATTTTTTTTGCTGCTTAGTATTACACAATGCCATGCCGCCAAACGCCCAACGAGCCAAACCACCTAAACGCTCAGGCGTATCTCGGTCAACAATACACACCTGTTGACCTTGCTTTAATAATTCCAACGCGGTCACTAACCCTGCAATGCCACCACCCGCGATCAAGGTATCAAACCTTGTTTTATTGACGGTAATATTATTTACATCAGTCTTTACATTCATATTTGCATTCATAGATGATCACTTGTGAGTAGCTGATTATTCATTTATCTTGTGACAAACAAAGTACAAACACTATAGTAAAAATTACCTAATAGAGTAAAAAGTATGACTCCTGATCAATTTATCAGCCGACTTTACCGAGAATCTGCACAAGTTGCCTTGGCAGATTTTCCTTGCTGGGCGCTTGATTTATTGCAACAAGTGATCTCATTTGATGGTGCTATTTGGGGAACGGGTCATAGCTCAACACAAGAATTTCACACCCAAGCCAGTGTCGATGTTGACAAAAATATCTTTAACCGTTTAAAAGAAACATTAAACATTAACCCTATTTTTACACAGTTAATGCTAAACCCAAGTAACCCTGTTGATATGGCAGATGTCATTAAAGATGATGAATTTTACCAATCCCCCATTTACCAGCAATGTTTTCAACCTTTTGGCATTGAGCGTATTTTAAGTTCAATGAATGTTGATGATCGCAGCGGTATTTTCACACTATTAACGCTATATCGTTATGATCGCCAAAACACTTTTAGCGACCATGAAAAAGCTATTCAGCAACAATTACTATTTCATTTATTATCTGCCAGTAGTCATCGCCAATTTTTAGCGCTAAATGAAAGCGATAATAAGCAGCACATTAACCATGCACTCGATAAATATGCAATATGCGACGCAGCAGGGATTTATCACGTTGTCGGCACTGGCTTTTTAGACATTCTTGAATATCAAACAGGCATACAACAACAGCAAAAATTTCCTTTTGCTATTGTTGAAAACGAAAATGAAAAATATAGTTACAACCAAGGTAACTTGCATATTAGCCAAGTAAAGTTAGGTGATTTATTTCGCCTTACCATACGATTAAAAAATCATTTAGACGATTTAAGCTCGCGTGAAAAACAAGTGGTGGCAGGTATTTGCCAAGGCAACACTTTTAAACAAATTGCTAAAAATTTAGCTTTATCGCCGTCTACAGTTTCTAATCATTTATATCGAATTTATTTAAAACTAGGGATTAATAGTCGCAGTGAGTTGGTGGCATTAGCAAAAAAATAAAGTCGAATTAGGCTTACGAAGAGATTAAATTATTACGCACCAAACTACGGTGTGATTTTTTGGCCACTAACGCCAAACGGCTAATATCACCCAACAAAGGTGTTTGATTATCATCTAATTGCGCTTGGTAATAATCCACTTCAGACGATAAATATTCTAAAACCTTTTTCGGGCATCCTGTACACTTGCCCGCACAAATTTCAGCCTCGGGTTTATCAAAGGGAAAAGTATCATTTATCTGCTGTAACAATAGTGTCATTGCTGTTTTTGCATCAGGTTTCATGCGCAGCCGCCTATTAAGCACTAAAAGAAATAATGGTTTATTTTGACAAAATTAGAGTTATTGCTCTTTAATATAAATCAACTTTTATTCACTTTTCGCTATAAAATCATCCACTTTTTTAACTAAATTCCAAAACTTTTTGCTGACATAAAATTTTTGAATATGCTACAAATTATGCCAGAACAATAAAAAACGTAGGAATAACTTTCAATGGATATTAATTTATCAGACAAAAATGCCTTAGTTTGCGGCTCTAGCCAAGGCATAGGTAAAGCTTGCGCGTTAGAACTTGCCAGTTTAGGCGCAAACGTTACGCTATTTTCCCGTAATAAAAACTCGCTTGAAACGGTACAAGCAGAACTTGATACTAGCCAAGGGCAACAACATCACATATTAGTGGCTGATTTTTCTCAGCCAGAGCAAGTTAAAAGTACCATTCACGATTTTATAACACAGCAACATAGTTTTGAAATTCTCATTAATAATACTGGTGGTCCTGCACCAGGATTAGCAATAGAGAGTGAAGCTAGCGCCTTTATTAACGCGTTTAACTTACACTTAGTGTCAAATCACCATTTAGTACAAGCACTAACGCCCAATATGAAAACCAAAGGTTATGGCAGAATTATCAATGTTATTTCCACTTCAGTAAAACAACCATTAAACGGCTTGGGCGTATCGAATACCATTCGTGGTGCGGTAGCGAGTTGGGCGAAAACCTTGGCAAATGAATTAGGCGAATTTGGTATTACGGTTAACAACGTTTTACCCGGCGCAACAGCCACCGCAAGACTTGATGCCATTATTGCGGGTAAAGCTAAAAAACAAGGAATTTCACTTGAGCAAGCAGAAATTAATGAAAAAAGTATTATTCCTATGCGCCGCTTTGCTAAACCTGAAGAATTTGCCGCCGCAGCCGCCTTTTTAGCCTCTCCAGCCGCAGGCTACATTACCGGAATTAACCTTCCTGTAGATGGTGGTAGAACCTCGTGTTTGTAAGTCTAGTTTTGTCGTGCCTCGCTTCGCTCGTGACGACCTACAATAGTTAAGAGCAATTATAGTTAAGAGCCATTAATGAGGAGCAATACATGGAAACAATAGCGAACTTTATCAACGGAAAATATTGTACTCCTGTTAACCAGCAATATTTAGATAATATAGAACCTGCAACAGGCTTAGTTTATGGACAAATTCCTAACAGTGATGTTGATGATCTTGAACTTGCCATTAGCGCAGCAGAAAAATCATTACCCGCATGGCGCAATTTACCTTTAGAACAACGCGCAGAAATATTACTCAACAT
>WGGB01000076.1 GCA_015491935.1 Alteromonadaceae bacterium | reverse complement strand
TATCTACTTGGCCATTCAAGCAGCGTCTAAAAAATGGACTATGCCAATTAGAGATTGGAAACCCGCGTTAAATCGTTTTATAATCGAATTTGAGGAGCAGATTGCTCCCCATATCTAAAAGGGTATTTACACAGTTAGGATTACAGCCTCAGCGCTTTTATTTAGCCCTTATATTTCATCGTCGCAAAATGAAATAATTAAGCTGTCATACCGCTTAACTAACTTGTGATTGTTGTTTTTAGTTGGCATTTTAAATCGCTTAAGCTATCCATGTAAGCATCTAGAATTGCCATATCTTCCTTTGATAATCCACTAACCCAAAAACAAAGAAAATCTTCTTTAATATGTTGCTCTAGGGTGAGTATGTGTTGATATTTTGCAATGATACTAATTGCATGATTTTGAGAATCGGTCATCTTATACCTTGAAAATAAAGCGGCTAACCAAGAGAAACTCAACCATCTCAAGGCTAGCCAAAAACTTACAAATAAGGGCAAACCATAATTTCAACTATTTCAAAATTGATATTACTTTCACCATTAGCTAAAAATTGACGTTTTACGACTTCGTGTGCCTTTTGGCGTAATGAAGGCGGTACAACTAATATTTTAGGCGTAATACGCAAGGGGCTACCGTTATCACCTTTTAGGCTCGACATACCTGTGTACACTTCATTAAAATTGATGTCGGTTAAGTCCTTATCGCACATCGCGGCAAGCTGCCAAAAACCATAACCTGCATTACCACGGGCGCGAATACCATATAAATATTCATCTTTTAAAAATACGTTGCTATCTGTTTCTTTATCTTGCGCTTGCATTTGAGGTTTTATGCGTTCTTGCCAAATTAGCGGTTGAATAACGCGACTGGTATCAAGCAAAAACCACGGGGCAACTTCTGGCGTTCCTGTTGTATAAAGGTTGCTCACTGATTGAAAATCCTCCTGTCCTACAGGGTGGTCAACATCAAAAAAGTTTTGCCCGTCAAAACATAGTTTAGTATTTCCTTTTGCTAACAGCTCAAAAATAAAGTCATTTGGAAAGCTTGCCGCTTCACGGCCAAAATCTTCAAACAAAATGCCATATTTACCGTAATCATTATCTTCAAAGTCGGTGCGCTGTACAGCAACCGTTGATTCAAATTTGCGGTTTTTAATTTCGTATTCAAAATCAGATAAATTATGAATAACTCTATCGCCTAACCATTCACGAATTTTAGGGATTTGACCTAAGAACCCATACCCAGTAGAGGCGGATGTTGATGGAACAACAGTGGCAATTTTTGTATAAAGTTGTTGATCTTCTTTACTTAAACCTTTTTCAAATCGAGCAGAAAAGGCGGTTGATGCTTCTTTTAAATTAGTAGTCATTGTTATTACTCTTTATGTTGGCGTAATCTTCGGGTGATACGTTGGTGTTTTTACAGGCTTGAATTTCGTTATCAGTCAAACCATGAGGATTTTTACTTGTTGCTAGGTCAATACCACGCGCCTTTAATGCTTGGGTTTGTGGTGTTAATATTTGTAGATGACCTAGTCCAGAGGCTGACAGCTTGCTTGTTAGCGCTTGAAATTTTGTTTGACCTAAATGTTGGCGCATAGATAACAAATCATCCTCTAAACAACGAGGAAATACATAATTTGTTAAAGCCGTTTGAACATCAGCATTACAAGCTTGAATTTCTTCTTCTGTTTGCTTGTTTTTTAAGGCGCTTAAAATATCGTTAGGTCTGCAAGATTCAATATTCATCAGCTCGGCTATTTGATTCATTGCGCTTAAATCTTGCAGCTTGTTTAAATCAAAGTTTTTATGGCTGCAAAAAGCACTCATTTCTAAGGCTGGGTAATTAGTTAACGCCACATTGATAATTTTATTGATCATGTGTTTACCGTCAATTGTCGGTATGGTCGCCAGTAACGGTGAAAGATAACGATATTCTTTATTGGTAATAAGTTGAGTCGCCTTAGGTGTCCACTCCACACGCCCCAAATAGCACCATCTTTAATTGCTAATTCTTTAATCCAGCCAGTAGCTGGCTTGGGGTCTGTAGATTTATCTTTAATTGAATGTTCATAGTCAATATGCATATCAACGTTTTTATGTGCCGACAAAGAGATGATCTCTTTTGCATCCTTAATAACAAATTCACGCCCGTCTAAGGCGGAAAACTCATTGCTGTCAGGTAATAATTGTATCCATTCTGGCACCGTATCCCCTGAGTTTTGAATATCGGTTGAAAGGGTTACTATACTCATGCTGTTACCTCCATTTTTTGTTGCTTATGTTCTTTTAAAAGGCGGTAAACATGCACAATTGAAATATTATGTATTTTAGCTAGCTGCTTATGGTTGTTACCCGTAAACTCAGCAATAATTTGTTCTCGCTTTAAATTAGCCTTGTTGATACGATTTTTTGAAACATAAAGCGTTAAACCACCGCATTCATCTTCAATTTGCTCGGTTACTTGTTTTGCCACATCGGCGGCAAGGTTCGGCGCTACGTTGCTATCTACTAGGGCGTTTTTAACCCGTAAAGAAAATTTATCTATATTCATTATTTACTCTGTCTTTTGTTGGCGTGATGCTCTCGAATAATTCGGTAAATTGATGAGATTGAATAACTGTATTTAATCGCTAAGGCTTCTTGATTGTTACCTGTAAACTCACTAATTATTTTGGCGTTAGTTAACAAACTTTTTTTAGCACAACTTTTAGGGATATAAATAGAACACCCCCCTAATTCAAATTGAATATGTTCAGCCGACTTAATCGCAACATCGTGCGCTATTGTTTGCTCTATGCCTTGGTTTATTAAACTAGTTTCAAAGGTCTCAATTAACTCAACATAGAATTCTTCGGTTGAATTTAAAATTTGTTTTGACATCAATTTTCCTCAATGTTGAAAACTGAGGAAAATATAAAGTAAGTGAGTAATACATGTTAGTAATCTGTGTTACTAAACGCTTTAGAGTAATTTTTATTGTTTTTTTGCTAGAAAAACAAAAAGTCACCACATTAAGCTTTTGTAACCGTATTTATAAACGTTTTATAAAACTCGTTCAGCGACTTTAAGTAAAAATTGATACCATTAGGCAGGTTTAAAAGAAAATGCGCTAAAATTGGCTTTAGCGCGTTTGGTCAAATTTGCTAGTTATTCACTTTTATCGTCTTCGAATAATTCGGGGCATTCTATTTTTAGAAAAAATTCATTACAATCAAAATCGTCATCATCACAATGAAGCTCTCCCAAAACAGCAAGTGCCTCCCCTAATTCTTTATTAAAATACTCGTTACATTCTTTAATTTTAGAAAATATTCCTTTTCTAATATACTGAATTGACTTCTGGTCAAGATCTCCCAATTCAGTATTTTTAATTAAGTCATAAAATATATCTTTAATTTGATTTACGCCTTGTACAATAGTGCTACCTGCTAACATTAACCCATCAAAACTACTCGTTACCTCTTGTTCCCAAGGTTCTTG
>WGGB01000075.1 GCA_015491935.1 Alteromonadaceae bacterium | reverse complement strand
GCATCAGCATGCACCCTGCATCAAAAGTTGAAGAACTTAGCCCTAGAATTTGGAAAGAAAAGTTCGGGAATAATTTTTTAACGTCAGATTTGGCTTAAATGGGGTGATCTAACCCCATAATGATCGCTTACGTTTGAAGTGCTTGTTAGAAGCGAATTAAAGCACAAGTGCTTATGTTTACTTTTTTTACCAACAAACGACTTATTTATTATGTATGCAACAATAAAACAAAAGCACACATTTTAGCTGTTACGCTGAACAATTAATTTTTTTTACAACGGTGCCCAATAATGCAAATTAGATTAAAACACCATTACTGACATAATTAAGGCGATTACTTTACTCGCTATATTTACACAAATTTTTAATAAGTAAAACACAAATCATTGAGCATCTAACGCTTGCATTAAGCGGCTAAAAAAAGTTTGGCTATAATGATGCGAATCGCGAAAACTCAGCCCCGAAATCGCGAAAAGTGGAGTTTTCTCATTTTTCACTATTTTAAAATACTTTTCAGTATTTGAAACAAATAACCGTTGATATTTTCAAGTAACTGCCCTATATTGTCAATGTGTTGGCAAAATCCAACATCGGGATTGAGACCCCGTTTCACAAAGAGGACACGAAGACGCCTCTATATTATGCGTCTTTTTTTGTGTCTATCCCTAGCCTTATTATGGTGAGTTGGGTAGGCAACCTTCGGGTTGGCCGTTCCTTTGTGCGGTAGTCTCAACCTACTCAACTCGCCACCCATTGATTGAGACCTTTGAGTGGTGTTTAACACTAAACGCAAAGGAGGCTATTATGCCTATTACAACTTCATCTTACCTCGATGCTATCGACCGTCAAAGCACACTAACTGATTGTTTGAGTTCTATTGTTGACCTTATTGCACTTCATAAAGATTTAGAATTTGTTGATCGTGATAACTTCTCGTTACTGCTTGGCTTTTTAGATAGAGAGCTGCTCGAAGATAATAGCTGGTATGCCCTCAATCATACTGAAAGCGATAGACAAGATTTGTTTTTATCGTGCTATAGAGCCGTATCAGATTTAACCAATGCTGACGGTAAAATGTTAACGATTGATCGTGACCATTTGTTTTTTATCTTACATTTTTTACATCAAGAACTTATTCAAGTTAACACTATTCTAGATTGTTTAAATGATGCTTCAAATCAGAAAATAGATAAACCCGAAGTTAGTTTACCTTTTGTTAAGCCAGAGCCAGTTTATAAGCAGCAATACTCTACTGCGATAGGAGAATAAGCGCATGGCTAACTTAACTTATGAACAAGCTTGTGAGCGTAAAGCTTTTATTATTAGATGCCTTGACGTATTGACTAATATTGATGATAGCAAAGATATCATTACTGATATGATGCGGTTTTTATCTGGTGAATACAAGATTGCTGATGCTAGAGTTAAAGCGGAATTACTGCCTATTTTGCAAAAGTCAAATAATAAAATTCAAGTTTTAACATAAATTATTATTTTTAATTTAACGTTAGTAGTAGTTTATTAATCGCGCCAATATTGGCGCGCTTTAACGGAGAAATACCCATGAGCAATACCAATACAGAATTAACCACCGAGCAGCAGAAAGCCATTATTAATACTAAAGAAACAATAGAATTACTTGAAGATGTAATGATTGATATTGGCGTTATACGAGCTTTTGACTATATGAGTAAGCTTGCTAACGTTAGCAATTTAAAAACATTGCAAAAAATCAAAGAATCTAAAGCATATAAGGGTTTAACGTATAGAGACGATAATAACAAACTGTGCACAGTGAACAATTGGGATGAGTTTTGTAAATATAAACTTCTAGTATCAAGATCAACAATTGATAGAAATTTACTTGATTTAAGAAAATTTGGTGAAGAATTTTTCGAAGCATCAAAACGAATGGGGTTAGGCTCTAGAGAAATGCGTAAACTTCGCCAAGCATCGGATGAAGATAGAACACAAATAATTGAAAGTGAAGCTTTTAAAACTGGCGATGTTGATGCACTAAAAGAACAACTTGAAGATTTAGACATTCAGCGTAAAGCCGAGCTAGCAGAAAAGCAAAAAGAGCTTGATGAAACCAAACGAGATCGAGATGTTGCTCGTGATATGTCTATGGATAAACAGCGAGAGCTTGATGGTATTGCCGAGCGTAAAGCTAAACGTCGATTTGATCAAGAACCTTGGGAACAAGAGGTAACGAGTAGTTTTGATGGGTTAATGTTAGCAGGTAGCACTATTGTAC
>WGGB01000074.1 GCA_015491935.1 Alteromonadaceae bacterium | reverse complement strand
GTATCGTTTGGTTCAAAGTCTCATCTATGGGAAAACTTTAGAGCAACGATACGAATGTTAGTTGTGGATGATTGGGCACACTTAATGGATTTACTGCTTAACCCTGATAACTATGAGGTAACCGCTACGAAAAATTCTTAAAAAGATAAAGGTGAAATAATGGACTTGAATATCTAGCTCGACTTGTGTCTGCTAATAAATGTTAACATTGCAGGTAATATAAGAGCACGATGAAAAATGACAATAAGAAGCATTTTGACTCTGCAAAATCTAAATCACCGATAATTGCTGCTTATTGCGTAAGCTCCTTATAAACGTTTAGCTAAAAATACAGTCAATTCGGTTATAACGAAAACTTCAACACCCATAGAAAAAACGCAGGACAATTGGGTTAATATTGTGCCTGATAACGTCGTACCGTCAACAAACTGGGACATTGAATTAGCACTACCTAACGGAATAGTATTACGAATGATGAAAAGTAAAAAAACAGCGCGAAAAGTATTTTTTCACCTTAGCTGTAAACCTTCTAGTGCTTGATTCCTAATTTCACCTAAAACCGCTGCATTAAAGTATAAACTTAACCTAAATTTGGCAACACTTATTTTATTTCAAAGTGAATTTTTACCTGTGAGTAAAGTGAGTATAAATTAAAGTTGGCTATACGCAGTATCGCCCCAACTTATTAATTTATTGTTTTTGAAAATCAATGGAGTGCATTCATTTTTTGTGGTTAATCCATCTTTAGCTATACGCTGAGTTCGGTAGTAAAGAACCTGTATAGGCGTCCCCTCTTTATTATAACTTTCATTAAAATCAGGTATTCCCATAAGATTTTTTGCCTGTTCAAAACTCATATTCAGTTGTAATTTAGTTAAATGTTGGCGATTTTTTTGCTCTTTGCTTTCATAATCAAATGAATAGTTATATCCGTCTTTGTCATCACCACCCACAGCGATAACACACCCAGTCAAGGTTGAGGTTAATGGTATGGCAATTAATAGGGCTAACAATGATTTTTTCATGTTTTTCTCTCTCATTTTTATTGAAGTAAAATATATTTATAATAGTGATAAAGCAAAACCCAAGCCAAACACCTAATCCTTTGATATTTAATTATAAATTACATTTTAAAAATTAAACGTTGGTGACATAAACTAAATTTTTTGTTATTTAACCAGTACCTATTAAGTAAATTAACCACAACAGCACAATAATAAAGCAAAGACTAAATAAGAAATTTATTCACAATAAGCTCTCATTAATAAATTAAAATCTGCTATTATCTCTCTACTTTTTAGCCCTAATAACACGCTATTTTAACTATGAAAATAATAAGTTTTAACATTAACGGCCTACGCGCTCGTTTACATCAATTACAAGCCATTATTGATAAACATCAACCCGACATTATTGGCTTACAGGAGATAAAAGTGCATAACGATGCTTTTCCTGTAGAAGCAGTAGAAGCGATGGGATATCACGTTTATTTTCACGGACAAAAAGCTCATTATGGTGTTGCCATGTTATGTAAAAAAGCCGCTGACTCTGTACAAATGGGCTTTCCTAGCGATGATGATGAAGCGCAAAAACGCATGATAATGGTTACCACAACCAATGAGAAAAATGAAAAAATCACAGTGCTTAATGGTTATTTTCCACAGGGAGAAAGCATTCACCACGAAACAAAGTATCCCTATAAACGTCAATTTTATAAAGACTTAATGACTTACCTAGAAAACAATCATACTCCTGAAGATAATATTATTGTTATGGGAGATATTAATATTTCACCAACAGATCTTGATATTGGTATTGGTGAACCAAACCGTAAACGCTGGTTAAAAACAGGTAAATGTAGCTTTCAACCTGAAGAACGTGAATGGCTAACAACGTTAATGGATTGGGGCTTTACAGATACGTTTAGAATGTTAACACCAGAAAAAACAGAACGTTATTCATGGTTTGATTATCGTTCTCGTGGCTTTGATGATAATAGAGGTTTACGCATTGATGTTATTTTAGCAACCGAAAATTTAGCTAAGCAATGTGTAGAATCAGAGATTGATTATGAGTTAAGGGGAATTGAAAAACCTTCTGATCATGCTCCTATTTGGGCTACCTTTAAGTAATGACTGATTTAACGATTAATAACATCAGTGCTCCTCACTATTTATGCCCCTTATGCCAACAAGCTTTATCGCTTGTTGGTAAAAGCTTTATTTGTGCTAAAAAACATAGCTTTGATCAAGCTAAAGAGGGTTATGTAAATTTATTACCTGTTCAGCATAAGCACTCTAAAGATCCGGGTGATAATAAAGCGATGGTAAATGCACGACGAAACTTTTTAGACAATGGTTTTTATCAACCGTTAATCGCAAAATTATTAAGTGTATATCAAGAATATGGCGATCAGAGCCAAGCGGTTTTTGATGCAGGTTGTGGTGAAGGTTACTATACCCACCAACACAAAAATTTAACGAATACTGTGTATGGTACCGATATCGCAAAAAACGCTATTCGTATTGCGGCAAAGCGTTATAAAGACTGTTTTTTTAGTGTCGGAACTTTAGCACAGTTACCGTTTGAAAATAACTTTTTTGGTTGGATGATTTCAATTTATGCGCCCATTTTAGAGACAGAATTTTCACGGGTACTAAACACTAATGGTTATTTGCTCACCGTAACTCCTGCTGAAAACCATTTATATGAACTTAAGCAATTAATTTATCGTGACGCTAAACGACACGATACTAGTAAAACTCCCATAAAATCATTAACCTTAATAAGCGAACAGCGCATTAATTACACGATGAATTTTACTCAGAGTACTGATTTAATTAATTTACTCGCAATGACACCATTTGCCTTTAAAGCGAGTGAGCAACTTATTGAAGAATTAAAAGCAAAAAACTCTTTTGCTTGCCAAGCTGATTTTTTGATCCGCCTTTATCAAAAGACAGCATAAAAAACGGTATAAAAATTTATAGCTAAAGAAAAAAGCAAGGACGCTTTTTTATATCAATACTTATACCAATACTTATATCAATACTTATATCAAAACTACGTTGATTAAACCCGCTGATAACTTAAGTTTAATAATTGGGCAAGATCTAAATATCTAGGCTTATTAAGGGACAATTTTATTTCTCCACCCTGCTCATTTATTTTGGCCACGCCTTCTTTATACCAAGAAGCCAATGACGGCGGTAAAAACTTATCCGCTTTAACACCTAAAATAACCAAGGCTTGTACTGGAATGCTAGCAATAAAAATAGCATAGAAAAAGTTTTGCGGGTAAGCACTTGGAATGCTAAAAATTAGTGGTAATAATAATGTAAAAAGCGCAAGTGCAGGAAAATAACGAAATACAAATCGACTAAAAACAATAATTTGATATTCGCTAAAATAACTTGCCAACTCAGGCTTTTGTGGCCAAAGTTGCAAATATTTACGACCTAATTGTATTAATTGATAAACACTCATCACTACATTTATTCTAAAAAAGTTATTGACCTTATGACTAAATATAGCACAAATTAGCGCAACAATCTTAATCTAAAATTGTAAAATTTTGCATTACATCAAGATTTACTCAATCAGCAAAGACTATAATAAGCATAATTAAACTTTATTGGGATAAAACGCACTATGTTCGCCAATTCGAATGTACTAGTGATCAACTGTGGTAGTTCATCACTTAAATTTTCATTAATGGATGCTATAACAGGGAAAGTATTTGTGGATGGCATTGCCGAACGCTTAATGACCTCGGCTGCCACCATAAAAATTAATATGTTGGACAAACACAATAAACTTTCGCTTAACGCTCCCTTTGATCACAAAATAGCAATTGAAAAATTAGTAGAATTACTAACACAAGCTAATTTAATTGAAAAAATCAGTGCTATTGGTCATCGTGTAGTACATGGGGGCGAACAATACTCACAACCAATTTTAATCACCGAGAGTATAAAAAAAACAATTACCCAGTTAAGTAAATTAGCACCGTTGCATAATCCTGCTAATTTAATTGGTATTGTGGCAGCACAGCAAGCATTTGAACAACTTCCACAAGTTGCTATTTTTGACACCGCTTTTCACCAGACTATGCCAGAAAAAGCTTTTATGTATGCCTTACCATACGAGCTTTATCAACAAAATAGCATTAGAAAATATGGTTTTCATGGCACTAGTCATTATTTTGTCAGCCAGCAAGCAGCAAAACAATTGCGTAAACCAATTGAGCAAAGTAACTTTATTAGTGCACATTTAGGAAACGGATGTAGTGTTACTGCGGTAAAAAATGGTCAGAGTGTTGATTCAAGCATGGGATTTACACCGCTTGAAGGTGTCATGATGGGCACTCGCAGCGGCAGCATAGACCCTGGTATTATTTTTTATTTAGTTGAACAACTCGATTACTCATTAAATGAGGTCAATCAATTACTAAACAAAAAAAGTGGTTTACTTGGGCTATCAACCTTAAGTAACGATTGTAGAACACTTGAACAAGCAACCAGCAGCGATGATAGTGAAAAATCACGTTTAGCAACATTAGCATTGGCAGTATTTTGTTATCAAATAGCCAAAAGTATTGCCTCTTTTTCGGCAAGTTTAACAAATTTAGACGCACTCATTTTTACAGGGGGAATTGGTGAAAATTCAACGTTTGTACGTGAACAAATTTTGACACATTTATCTTTATTAAATTTTTATATTGATGATGAAAAAAATCAAACGACTCGTTTAGGTGTCAGTGGTAACATCTGCACAACAAACTCTCGCCCTTGTTTAGTTATTCCCACCAATGAAGAATGGGTGATCGCTGAGCAAACTTATTCTCTGTTACAACAAAAGAACCAAGGTTAAATTTATGTCAAACAAAATAATGTTAGTCCCCGTTGGTTTTGGTGTCGGTTTAACGAGTGTCGCTTTAGGGTTATTACACGCTTGCCAGCGTGAAGGGATCAAAGTCAGTCACTTTAAACCTATTTCTCAAACCTCACGTAATAGTATGAACGCCACTGATTGTGAACAAGTGATTAATACTACGGGAGAACAACAAACTTCCATTTCATTAGAGTATGTAGAAGATAAATTAGCGCTAGGCGAACAAGAGTTAGTACTAGAAGAAATTATCGCCAACTTTAATATTCATGCTAAAAATCAAGATGTTGTTATTATTGAAGGCTTAGTTCCGACCACTCGTCAACCTTATGCTGTACGTATTAATCGTGATGTGGCGCGTGCTTTAGGTGCTGAAATTGTACTAATAGCAAGCCCCGACAATGATAATTTTGAACAATTTACAAATCGAATAGAAGTCTCTGCAGAAACTTACGGAGGCATTAAAAATAAACGTTTAATTGGCTCTATTATTAATAAACTAAATGCTCCTGATCAACACGAATTTGGGTTATTACCACAAGAAAGCGAATATCAGCCAACAACGAAAGTCAGTGACTGGCAAAAACTCCCTTTATTTAAAAACAAAAACTTTAAATTACTGGGCACTATTAGTTGGGAACTTGACCTAATTGCACCTCGTGTTATTGATATTAGTAATTACCTTAATGCATCGGTTATTAATACGGGCGATATGTCACACCGTCGCATTCGTAGTATTAGCTTTTGTGCGCGTTCGGTTGGTAATTTAGTCAGTCATTTACAACCAAGTCGATTAATTGTTACTCCGGGCGATCGTACCGACATTATTATTGCCACCTGTTTATCTGCCTTAAACGGTACTAAAGTAGGCGCATTACTCTTAACCAATGGTTTTCAACCTAGTGAGCAAGTACTTAATTTATGCAAACAAGCACTTGATGCTGGTTTGCCTATGCTTTCTGTTCCTTGGGATACTTGGCGTACTTCTCGCCATTTAATGAGTTTTAACCCTGAAATACCACAAGATGATGAACAAAGACAAAATCGTGTAAAAGATTATATTGCCGACTCTTTAGACAAAGCATGGCTTGAGCAATTGCTCAAAAAAGTTGAAAACACCAACTTACTTTCACCACCAGCATTTAGGTACCATTTAACACAACTTGCTCGTCAAGCTAATAAACTTATTGTTTTACCTGAAGGTACTGACGTGCGCACAATAAAAGCCGCAGCAATTTGCACTGAACGTAATATTGCTCGTTGCCAATTATTAGGAAACAAAGAAGAAATACTGCGTATTGCTGAGCAACAAGGTATTGAATTGCCTAAAGGTTTAATTATTACCGATCCTACAGATTTAGTTGAAGACTATGTTGAACCTTTAGTTGAACTTAGAAAACATAAAGGCTTAACAGAAGTCGTTGCTCGTCAAGAATTAAAAGACAATGTAATGCTAGCCACCATGATGTTGCAATTAGATCAAGTTGATGGCTTAGTTTCTGGTGCAGTTCATACCACGGCAAATACCATTAGGCCAGCTCTACAACTAATAAAAACAGCACCTGGAAATTCACTAGTATCATCAATATTTTTTATGTTATTGCCTGATCAAGTCTTAATATATGGTGATTGTGCTATTAACCCAGAGCCAACAGCAGAACAACTTGCTGAGATTGCTATCCAATCAGCCGAGTCAGCAAAACAATTTGGTATTGAGCCTAAAGTGGCTATGATCAGTTACAGTACAGGTAATTCAGGACAAGGAGCTGATGTTGAAAAAGTATCTCTTGCTACCCAACTTGTCAAACAAAAGCGTCCTGATTTAATCATTGATGGTCCACTACAGTATGACGCGGCAATAATGGAAAATGTTGCCAAGAAAAAAGCGCCAAATAGTCCTGTCGCAGGTAAAGCCAACGTATTTATATTCCCTGATTTAAATACAGGTAACACCACCTATAAAGCGGTACAAAGATCCGCTGACTTAGTGAGCATCGGTCCTATGCTGCAAGGTATGCGCAAACCCGTCAACGATTTATCACGAGGTGCTTTAGTTGACGATATTGTTTACACCATAGCCCTAACAGCCATACAAGCAAATATGTCATAGGGTTTGAGCTATATGTGAGAAGTTTACTCACAATTTTAGCATTAATAAAACACAAAGGTTATAAAACAGTCATTTTAATTGTTTTATAACCAAAATAGATTAAAAACAAAAGTAGCTCAAAAAATATCATGCAATATTTTCTATATATAACATAGCATTACAACTATAAACACTCGTTACTAACAAGGATATCCACAGTTAATGTGGATATCCACAAAATCAAATAACATCTAAATCAGAATAAAAGAACAATTAAACACCAGTTTTTATCATCTTTTCACCAAGTACAGCTAATTTATCAAACTAAATGCTTATTTTTACTTACGTAGCAATTTATCACACCACTATTTTGTTCGTCTACTAGAGTTAACTCCAAATAAACGCTATAGTTTTACTATCGTTAAATTCATCGTTAAATAACTATGCCTAAACTAACATTGCAGTTATTATCAGAAACATTTTCAATTCATAGCTTACCCGCTCATAACGCAATACCTGAACAAGTTTTTGCGGCTAATATTTATTTTATTGGCAAAACCAATGATGAAGTTTCTATTGTTATCCCTGAACATATCAAACTTAGCAGTGACAACATTGAACCTGACTGGAAAGTATTAGAGGTTGTTGGCCCGCTAGGGTTTTCATTAACAGGTATTTTAGCCAGTATTGCGACCGTATTGGCTGATGAAAAAATTAGTATTTTTGCGGTTTCAACATTCGATACCGATTATATTTTAATAAAAAACAACAAAGTTCCACAAGCAGTAAAAGCATTAAAGCATAATGATTATTGCATACTTGGTTACTAAATTTTACTTTGCCTATTAAAAATACAGGAAATCAAATGACCACACTTTACGGCATTAATAATTGTGACACTGTCAAAAAAGCACAAAAATGGTTAGCAAAAAACAACATTAATGTTACCTTTTTCGACTTTAAAAAACAAAGCTTAACAACTGAATTACTTGAAAAATTTGTACAATTATCGTCGTGGAATAAACTCATTAATAAACGCAGCACTACTTACAGAAATTTACCCGATGAAATTAAAAACAACCTTACTGATGATGTTGCCTTTGCTACCGTACTCGCTTCGCCTACATTATTAAAGCGACCATTACTTTTACATAACCAGCAATTATATTTGGGTTTTAAAGACGCGCAATACCAAGAGATTTTTGCTGATGAATGAAGTCATTAAAATAACCAAAGAGCTTGTATCACGCCCTTCTGTTACTCCCAAAGATGAAGGTTGTCAAAAATTACTCGCAACTAGATTAGCACAATTAAATTTTAATAATGAAAGTATGATTTTTGATGATACCACTAACTTATGGGCTCGTCGTGGCACAACCAAACCTGTTTTTTGTTTTGCTGGTCATACCGACGTTGTTCCTGCTGGTAACTTATCGCAATGGCACACACCACCTTTTGAACCGACAATAAAATCAGGTATGCTTTATGGACGTGGTGCAGCCGATATGAAAGGCTCATTAGCCGCGATGCTAGTCGCTACTGAAAGATTTGTGCGCGACTATCCAGATCATCAAGGATCGATTGCTTTTTTAATTACTAGTGATGAAGAAGGTCCTTTTATTAATGGCACCACTCGCGTTATTAATACACTAGAGGCACGACATGAAAAAATAGACTATTGTATTGTTGGCGAACCAACCAGCAGTAAAACACTCGCAGACACCATAAAAAATGGTCGTCGTGGTTCTATTTCTGGTGAATTAACGATACAAGGAATACAAGGTCATGTGGCTTACCCTGATACGGTAAAAAACCCCATACATTTAGCTATGCTAGCTTTAGAAGAATTATCTAATCAGCACTGGGATAACGGTAATGAATATTTTCCACCGACAAGCTTTCAGCTCACCAATATTCAAGCGGGTACAGGTGCGACTAATGTGGTCCCTAGTCATTTAAGCGCATGGTTTAACTTACGCTTTAGTACTGAATTAAGCTTTGATGTGATCATTGCCACAATAGAAAAAATACTCACTAAACACCAACTAGACTTTGATATAAAATGGACTTATAACGGTAAGCCATTTATTACAGAGCCAGGTAAGTTATTAACCGCAACTCAAAGTGCTATCTATAAGGTAACTCAAAAAGAAGCTCAACTATCAACCTCGGGTGGCACTTCAGACGGACGTTTTATAGCACCTACAGGCGCAGAGGTGATAGAGTTAGGCCCCTGTAACGCCACTATTCATCAAGTAAACGAATGCGTAAACTGTGATGATTTAATCGCCTTAAGCGATATTTATTATCACACTTTAAAAGTACTTTTAATTGATGAACAACAATAAAGTTGTCGCGCCAACCGCACTATTAACAGGACAAACAGATGAGCATATCGTTTGGTTAAGTAAGCGTGTCGGTATTCATCAACAAATGCTTAACGCTTGGCAAAAACTACAACAAGAGGCAAAGGAGTCAGGGTTTGACTTGCAAATAGCCAGTGGTTTTCGCAGCTTCGAACGACAATTAACCCTGTGGAATAACAAATTTAGTGGCGCTGTTATTGTTAAGAATAAGAACAATGAGCCTGTAGACTTAACTCAATGTAATAACATAGAACGCATTAATGCCATTTTACTCTTTTCAGCATTACCAGGGGCTAGTCGACATCATTGGGGAACAGATATTGATATTTACGCGCCTGATCTACTTAAGAACAATCAAAAATTACAATTAGAACCATGGGAATATCAACAAAACGGACCTTTTGCGACATTGTCTGTATGGTTGGCTAAAAACAGCAAAAAGCATGGGTTTTATTTTCCATACAATAAAGACAGAGGCGGTGTTGCTATAGAGCCATGGCATTTATCTTATGCACCATTGGCAAGTCACTATCAACAACAATTAACAGTCGCTCAATTAACTCATGCAATTAATCACAGCGATATTTTAGCCAAACACTGTATTTTAAAAAATATAGTAAACATTTATAAAAAGTTTATAATAAACCTTAATAACCCTTAAGCTAAAACCAAGTTAATTTATTCCAAGTTAATTTAGTTAGGCTCAGATTCAGTAAAAAAGCAGGAAATCCTTTGAACAGTTGGATAGGCATTACCATTATCATTATTGCAGTTGTCGCTATTATTGGCAATTTCAGTACTTTTCAAAAAAATAGTAAACAAAAATTACGGCCAAAAGGGTTAAATGATTTAAAAGAAACTCTACCTCGCAGCCATAAAAGCGACCATAAAATGCCAACGATACCTAACAACAAAATTGATAAACATTAATAGCTTATAAAAAACGCCACAATTGTGGCGTTTTTTTATTAATTAAATAGGTAACAAGCTAATTTCTAAAAGAAAGTGCGGGTTCTATTACCGAAAAAATACGTTGTAAAGTTTCTTTAGATAAAGCATGACCTGCATCATCATATATAGTTAATGCCGTTTTATTACCCTCAGAGGTTAATTTAAATTGATATTTAGTATTAGCCAAATCAATAATCGCTTTATCATCACCCCAAATACTATCCCATAAACTATTATTTGGTTTTACATAAGTAACATAATAAATATTTTTTGATTCATTTAAGTCGTCAAGTGTAAAGCCATATTTTTTGAAGAAGTCTGGTAAGTTATCCCATAAATCATCTTTTTCTAGTTCAATTATATAAGCAGGTTCTTTGCTAGGATTATCGCCAATAGTGACTATTTTTTGTGTTGCTCGCATTATACGATTTTCTCGTTTTGCTTTGCTATATAAATAACCAACATATTCAGTAATACTATTTAGCATTCTAACTTCTGCGCGTTGTTTCTCTATGGGATCCATTTTATTGTTACCATTTATACCTTTGTAATCAACCAATTTAACCGCTAGCGCAACACTACGACCATGAGGTTTAGTTTCTAATTGATACTCAAAACGCATACTGGCTACCGTGTCGGTATGAGACCATAACCAAAAACCTGTTTCTTTCGTTTTATGATACCAAGATGATTCATAGAGATGCTTTTTAGCATTAATAGTTTTGAGTTCAACACCATCTTCAGATAATTTTTCTTTAATGGCATTTAAAATAAAAGTCGTCAAATTTTTATTTTCTAAAACTTTATCAAACCAAATTTTTGCTTTCGTAGAATTTGATTCAACACGTGAAGAGGTAGCCAAAGGTAACACTAATGCAGGCGCTCTAACATCAACTTTATTCCCGATAGGGCCATTAGTATTAATATTACTTGCCAAAGTATATTCATTAGAATAAAAGGGCGTATCTAGTCCTTTAGGTATAATAATCGGTTTAGTTTCAGAGGCTTTTGTATAAGCAAAATTACCACTGGCACGTTTAGCATTTTCAACCGACGAACACGCTGAAATTGATAACGTCAATAATGAAAAAATAAAAATACGACGACTCATTAATTCTCCTGAGGGTATTGTTTAATACCTGAATTTTCTAAAATTTGTTGTAAACTCAATTGAGCTGTTGTTGATAAACTCAATAAAGGTAAGCGTAAATCAGCATTTTTTAATTTATTCATCCAATATAAAACCCATTTTACGGTAATAGGATTAGATTCAATAAATAATGCTTGATGTAGTTCATTAAGCTGCGCATTTATTACTTTTGCTTGTTGGCAGTTTT
>WGGB01000073.1 GCA_015491935.1 Alteromonadaceae bacterium | reverse complement strand
TGCCAGTATTAACCACCTTATCCATTGCCAATAAAGCCATCCATGTAAAAAATTACAACAAAAATAAAAATGAACAGCAAAACCTTCAAATAGAAAAAACAAACGACTTCTATTTTGAAGATGCCAGCAACGAGGGTACTAGTCATGAAGAGACTAGCAATGAAGAGACTAGTAATGAAAAGATTAGTAATAAAGAAAACCAAAAAACAGCGCGGCCATTTACTATTGCTAAGCAATTAAACCAATTAACACAACTCACTCTAGCTTATCAACAATCGCCTTTTAGTATTGAATTTATTAGCCCAAATGCGGCACTGCCACAGCAACTACAATACCGTTATAAATTAGTAGGCTTAGACAAACAATGGATCAGTGCCAACAATAAAAATCTTAGTGCCACTTATACTCATTTAAATGCTGGAGAATACCATTTTATTGTCCAAGCTTTCGATCGTTATCATCCTAATTTTATTCAAAGTAAACAGTTAACCATAAAAATTCTCCCTCCATGGTGGTTATCTACAACAATGCTATTGGTTTATGCCTTACTTACATTACTTGCCATTGCTTATGTATTATTGCAAATACATAATCGCCGCCAATATCATCTAAAAATACGTAAAAGTGAAGAACGATTAAAACTATCACTGTGGGGTAGTGGTAATGAAATGTGGGACTGGGATATCAATAACCAAACCATATTTCGTTCAAATATATGGGAAAATTTAGAGTTTCCATTCGATGGTATTCGACATTTTAGTAGCGCACAAGAACAACTACTTAAGCAGTTTCAGCAAGAGCAAAGACAAGAAAGTGGTTACTCTTCAAATGTTATTCAAGCAAGTGAAAATTCAAGTTATTATCAAAAGCTTGAACAACTTAAAAAGACCAGCAATATTCATCCCGATGATTTTTATCGCGTTTATCAAGGTATAGAAAAATATCAACAAAATTGTCAATATAATGAAGACCTCCATTTTGAAATTAATTACCGCGTAAAAGATAAATTAGGTCAGTGGGTGTGGATTTTAGATCGCGGTAAAATGGTAGAATTTGACAGTCAGCAACAACCAATTCGTATGACAGGAACCATTAAAGATATTAGTCAATTAAAAAATACGGAAGAACGCTTAAAATTATTTGCCCAATGTATTGAGAGTATTTCAGACGCCGTGGTGATATACAATCGTCAGTTTAAAGTGGTTGATATTAATCATGCCTATCAACAAATTACGGGTAATACTAAAGCACAAGTGCTTAATACTTCATTAAATTTTCCTCTTTACAGTCATAATTTTAATAAAAGTGTAATAAAACAGCTTTTAAATACCGGCTGCTGGCAAGGAGAAATTGAAAACAAACGCGCTAACAACGAACGCTATTATATAGATTTAACACTAGATATTATTCGCGATCAAAATAATAATATTTCTCACTTTGTTTCAGTATTTTCAGATATTAGTGAACGTAAAAAAAATGAAGCCGAGTTACGTAAGTTAGCCAGCTCTGATACGTTAACGGGCTTGCCTAATAGAGCCTCTTTTCAAATGAATCAAACTCGCTTAGTTAGCGAAAAAATCCCTCACGCTTTATTGATGTTTGATTTAGATAACTTTAAAAAAATTAACGATTCGTTAGGGCATGAATTAGGCGATATATTACTCTGTCGTGTGGCAGAGCGTATTGCTACCAGCGTGCGTAAACACGATAGCATTTATCGTTTAGGTGGCGATGAATTTGGCTTAATTATTGAAAACACCAATGATATTCATACTATTACTTCAATTGCTAAAAATGTTTTAACGCAAATAGCCACGCCTAATAAAATAAAACGTCATGAATTAGTATTACACGCCAGCATTGGTGTGGTGCTTTACCCTGAAGACGGTGCCAGCCCGCAAGAACTCTTAAAAAATGCCGATACCGCAATGTACCATGCCAAAGGTAATGGCGGTAATCAGTACCAATTTTTTAATGACTCCATGAACAAAAAAGTAGTACAGCGATTAAAAGTTGAACACCTGATACGCTATGGTTTAAATAACGATTATTTTTCAGTTTACTATCAACCTAAAATAGAAATAAGTACGGGCCGCATTGCGGGCATGGAAGCTTTAGTCCGCTTTGAACATCCGAGCAAAGGATTAGTTAGCCCTGTAACTTTTATTCCCGTGTCAGAAGAAACTGGGCAAATAATTGATATTGGTGAAATTGTATTACGAAAATCTTGCTTTGCGACCAAAGACTGGGTTGATGCGGGATTATTTGATGGGCGTATTGCCGTGAATCTATCAGCGGTACAGTTTACGCAACCGAATTTAGTTGAAATGATCGCCAATATATTAATTGAAAGTAAATTGCCCGCTAAGTATCTTGAACTTGAAATAACTGAAGGCACGGTGATGGACTCACCCCAACAAGCCATTAAAATTATGCAGCAAATTCGAGAGATGGGCATTCATTTATCATTAGATGACTTTGGTACGGGTTATTCGTCGTTAGCGTACTTAAAAAAATTCCCACTAAATACACTAAAAATAGACAAGGCTTTTGTTGATGATATTGAACATTCTGAGCAAGGGCGTAATATGGTGGCAACTATAGTGACTATTGCTCATAACTTAGGATTACAAGTAGTTGCTGAAGGCGTAGAGCAAACCTTGCAATTAGAATTTTTATCAAGTCTTAACTGTGAGCAACTCCAAGGGTATTTGTATAGCAAGCCCTTACCTGAGCAAGATTTTTATAACTATTTACGCTCTCATCAAATCACCCATAAATCGACTCGTTTTAATTAAGTTTACCCTAAACTTAGCTAGATTGGCTTCACTAGTCATAGACATAGAACTAATATTAACCACTCAATATAGACATAATTGGCTGCAGTCAAAAAACTGGCTTATTTATTCGAAAACTTGGCACAAAACTAGCTTTATTAATATTAGTTTAATAATAATAAAGGAAAACCCATGTTAAGTTCATTACTTTTATCTGTTGCCTTGTCAACTAGCCCTGCGATCACTAATGATTTTTCAGTTGAGAAAACCTCATCTGATCCTCGTAGAATTCGTATTAACGAGCAAAAATTAAATATCCTTAAGATTTCATCAGATCCTCGTAGAATTCGCATTAACGAGCAGAAATTGAATACCCTTAAAACCTCATCTGATCCTCGTAGAATTCGTATTAACGAGCAAAAATCAAATATCCTTAAAACCTCATCTGATCCTCGTAGAATCCGTATCTAGGAGTTTATTATGC
>WGGB01000072.1 GCA_015491935.1 Alteromonadaceae bacterium | reverse complement strand
CCGACGCAATTATGCTAAATCATTCGATGGCTTTTCAACACGCATATTATCGAAAATTACAGCATTAACGCTAATCCAATGGTTTAATCAACAAAAAGGAAACAACATTAACAATCTAAAAGTAGCTGTTTCTTAAATGCACCACGGGTTAGTATTGTATTAAAGTATAAAAAACGTAATAATTTAAATAAAATAAAATAAAATAAAATAAAATAAAATAGGTAATATTATGAATAAAAATGTAATTGTATTTTTGTTACTCATTATGGGGTTGAGTGCTTGTGATAGCAAAAAGAAAGAAGCGAAAGTTTCTGTGGTTGAGCCTGAACCGGCTGTTGAAGTTATACCGCAATTAGTTGCTTTTGATCCTGATGGTGAACTAAAAGCAGATATTAAATGGACTACTTATGGTGTCCCACATATTACGGCTGATAATTTACAAAGTCTTGCTTTTGGTTCTGGTTATGCTTATGCAAAAGATAACCTTTGTATTTTGGCTGATCAAATTATTAAAGTGCGCAGTGAACGGGCCAAGTATTTTGGTGCTGATAAAGTTGTAGGTAGTGGTGACTCTGGTAATATTATTTCTGATTTTGGTTATCATGCACTCGGTGTAATACAATCTGCAGAGAAGCTATATCCTACTATGTCAGAAAACAGCCGAGCATTGGTTGAAGGTTATATTACTGGATATAATAAATACTTAGCTGATACAGGCGTTGAAAATTTAGCACCAGAATGTGCTAATAAACCTTGGGTAAAAGCTATTACACCACAGGAATTAGTTGCTTATATATTTGCTACATCACAGCTTGCTAGTGGTACACGTTTTTTGGATATTGCATTTTTTGCTAATCCTGGTGATGTTAATGAATATTTACCTTATGTTGGTGTGAGTGCAAAAGATAATAGTGCACAATCAAGCAATAGTTTTATAACTGATATTAACACCCGTTTAAGTCAAAAAGCACAAACATTTAATGCGCCTAATGAAGACTATGGTGATTTAGGGTCAAATGGTTGGGGATTAGGTAAAAATAAAACAGAAAATGGTAAAGGTATATTATTAGCGAATCCACATTTTCCACATACGGGAAATTTACGTTTTTGGCAATCACAAATAACTATACCCGGTGTTTTGAATGTTATGGGAGGCGCTCTACAAGGACTTCCAGGTGTTGTTAATATTGGTTTTAACGATCATCTTGCTTGGACACATACCGTATCAACATCACGTCGTTTTGTTGTTTATAAATTGCAATTAGCAGAGAATAATCGTCAACAATATGTTGTTGACGGTAAAGTGAAAAATATAAAGAAAAAAACTTATTATGTTGAAGTAAAAGCGGGTAATAATTCTGTTGTATTATCAAAAGACTTTTATTATTCACATCATGGTTTAATGATTGAAACTCCAGCCGCACTTAATTTTATGTCTTGGACTGATAGCACAGCATTTACTTTACGAGATGCTGCAGCTGAAAATACCGATCTTATTGACCATTGGTTAGCGATTAATATGGCAAAAAATTTAGATGAATTTCAACAAGCCTATAAAAGTTACGATGGTATTCCTTGGGTAAATACTATGTATGCGGATGAACAAGGAAATGCCTTTTATATTGATAAAACACGCGTACTTAATTTAAATGATGCCGCTCTTACTTTAATGCGTACTGATCCTGTTCTTGTTGGTACACGTAAAGCGGTAGGTTTTGATATATTACCAGGCAATACTAGCTTATTTGAACCTAATGGCTTAAATAGCTACGAACAAGCACCTAAACTTTTACGTGATGATTTTGTTCAAAATTCTAACAATAGTTATTGGTTTACTAACCCTGCTGAGCCACTATCTGGTTATTCTATTCTATATGGTGATGATTTTAGCCCTTTAACTTTAAGAAGCCGTATGGGCTTAACTTTGTTGAATGATAGTGCTGGTAGTGATAATAAATTCAGTCCAGCAGAAGTCGAAGCCGCTTGGGCAAGTAATCGCGCTTATTTGGCTGAAATAACGCTACCTGATTTACTAATACAATGCCAAGCACAAGGTAATACCCCAGTAATATTAGATAATGGTATGTCTATTAATATAGCGGCAGGCTGTAATGCTTTAACTCATTGGGATATGCGGATGAATAAAGATAGCAGTGCAGGGCATATATTTAGAGAGTTTTCTTTTAAATTTAATGCTGATACTCAATTTACGGTTCCATTTACGGCTGAAGATCCTATAAATACACCGAATAAATTATCTACGGATGCTAGTGTACTTAAAGCACTTGCCGCAGCTATCGCAAATGTTGAAAGTTCTAATTTTGCGCTTGATGCTAACTTAGGTGATGTACAGTTTACGGAAAAAACTCTTGCAGATGGTAATGCCAGTGGTGAAAGGTTTCCTTGGGCGGGATCTAAAAATCAAGAAGGTGGTTTTAATGTTTTTGCCTCGGCCAAATTAGATGATACTTTATATCCAATATATCAATATTCTCCCGTATTAGATGTTGAAACAGGTAAGCCTTTGGCTTCAGGTCTAAGTAGTGCTGGTTATCATATTAATTATGGATCGAGCTGGGTATTTGTCGTTAATTTTACTGATAATGGTCCCAGTGCCCGTGGTATTTTAACTTATTCACAATCATCAAATACTGAATCTGAGCATTTAAGTGATCAAAATAAAGTCTATTCAGATACTGGTGCTTTACGTCCTTTATTATTTAGTGATGCAGATATTGTGACTAATACAGTTGCAGAAATGTCCTTAACTTCACAATAAATTATTTGAATTTAGTGATTTTTAATTGTTTTTAGCCCTCAGTAGAGGGCTTTTTTATGCTTTATGCTTATAGATAGTGTAAAATTTGCAATAATTATTATTTTATAAAAACTTAAAGCTCAGGAGTTAACCGTTGGAATTTTTGTATGAATATGGCTTATTTTTAGCCAAAACTATAACCTTTGTATTAGCTGTTATTGCTATTTTAGTGGCAATAACTGCAACCGCTATTAAACAGAAACATAAAAAAGGTGAATTAGAAGTTACTGATTTATCTGAGCACTTTGAAGAAGTAGAAGATGATGTTATTCATAGTTTATTATCAAAAGAGCAATTAAAAGCAAAAGAAAAGCAAGATAAAAAACACGCGAAAGAAAAAGCAAAAGCTGAAAAAAAGGCTTCTAAAGAAGAGCAAACAAGTGAAGATAAAAAGCTTTTTGTCGTCGATTTTAATGGCAGCATAGATGCTAAAGAAGTGTCTTCATTACGAGAAGAAATAAGTGCTATTTTAATGGTTGCTACCGATGAAGATGAAGTGTTTGTACGCTTAGAAAGTGGAGGTGGTATGGTACATGGTTATGGACTAGCCGCGTCACAACTTGATCGCTTACGTCAATACAATATACCGTTAACTATTGCGGTAGATAAAGTTGCCGCGAGTGGAGGTTATATGATGGCTTGTGTGGCGGATAAAATCATTTCAGCTCCGTTTGCTATTGTTGGGTCTATTGGTGTTATTGCTCAATTGCCTAATTTTCATAAATTATTGAAAAAACATGATGTTGATTATGAACAATTTACCGCAGGCGAATTTAAACGTACCGTGACTATGTTTGGTGAAAATACAGAAAAAGGACGTGAAAAATTTATTGAAGAATTGGAAGAAACTCACGTACTCTTTAAAAACTATGTCAGTGAACGTCGTCCAAGTTTAGACGTAGCTAAAGTTGCTACTGGTGAACATTGGTTTGGCACTAAAGCCTTAGCGTTAGGTCTGGTGGATGAAATTCTTACTAGTGATGACTATTTATATAATGCCAACAAAACCCGTAAAGTTGTGGCGATTAAATATGTTGTACATAAATCATTAACCGAAAAATTATCTAAAGCCGTGTCATTAACATTAGAAAATACCATTGGTAAGTTGTGGCAAAATAATCGTATTTTTCCAAGTTAAAAGCTTTTATACCATATTGAATAGTTTCTATTACAGTGCTATTTAGATAAAAAATAAAGAATGATAGCTAATAAAAAGCGCTAGCAGCATTAACTGTTAGCGCTTTTTTATGTTATGAACAATAGCTGGTTTTAAGCATTTTAAAGTTGTTAATTATTTAAGATGCTTGTACATTATGACCTTGATCATGCTCGTGGGTATTTAAGTCAATAGCTTCAAACTTACCCGCCTCAGCATCATTATAAATATCAAGATCTAACTTACCTTCACTTTTCGCAACCACAACGGTTACAGCAGCATCACCGGTAACATTTACCGCGGTTCTCATCATATCTAATAAACGATCTACCCCAATAATAAGTGCTATACCTTCAACGGGTAAACCGACTTGAGTAAATACCATTGCTAACATGATTAAGCCAACCCCAGGAACGCCTGCGGTACCAATAGAGGCCAATACTGACATACCTATTATGGTTACATAGTCTAAAAACATTAAATCATGGCCATAAACGTTGGCGACAAAAACAGTGGCAACACCTTGCATTATTGCTGTGCCGTTCATATTAATAGTTGCACCCAGCGGGATCACGAATGAAGCAATAGAATTTGAAACACCAAGACGCTCTTCGGCAGTACGCATGGTAATCGGAATAGTTGCATTAGAACTAGCGGTACTAAAAGCAAATAAAACCGTATTACGCATTTTCTTTAAAAAAGTGATAGGATTTAAACGTGCCATCAAAAATATAGCACTAAAGGTTCCAACATAATGTAGCACTAGCACTAGTGCAACTGTTAAGAAATAACCAAGTATAGGAACAAATACTTCTAAACCTTGCTCGGCGAAAGTTTTTGCCATTAAGCAAAATACCCCGTAAGGAGCAATATTCATAACTAAATTAACTAGGCTCATGATCACTTCGTTAAAATCAGCAATAAATTTTGCTGTACGTTCACCTTCAACACCTGAATGAGCTATAGAGATACCTATAACGATACTAATAAAAATAACCGCAAGCATATTACCTGATGCCATTTCATTAAAAATATTGTCAGGAATAATGTTAATAATCACTTGCCCGAAACTGGGTGCTTCTTTTACTGTTACGGAAGCCATATCGGCTGTAGATTTATCAAAACCTTCTCCAATACCAAAACTGGTAGCTACAGATAAAGCAAAGGCTATTGCGATAACAGTTGTTATCATAAATAAGGCAACGGCTTTGGCACTAGTGCGACCTAAAGCTTTCATATCGTCCATATTGGCAATGCCGCCAATTAATGAACAAAAAACCAATGGCACAACTAACATTTTTAATGCTTTAATAAACATAGTACCGCCAACATCAAAAAAGCCATATTTCCCCAATATATAGCTTTGGACAAATTCATTATCTAAAAAGAATTTGTTTATTATAATTCCTACTATCGCAGCAATTAGCATGGATAAAAGAATTTTTACCGATAAATTCATTTTGTTCTCCGTTGTTTTTATTTATTTTTTTATAGTTATTAATGTAGATTATTTTAAGTTAATATTTACGTTAACTTGTCTATCAACGTAATGACTTAATAGCAGACAGCTGATCTTAAGTATTCCTCTATTCCTCTATTCCTCTATTCCTATTTATTATTGTCACGTGCTTATCATTTTGTTTATTATGGTCACGTGCTTATCATTTTGCTTTCTTTTGTTATCGTAGTTTATAGTGTTAAGATCTTATATTGAAGAATAACTTCTTATAATTAACGATAAGAGGATTAGTATTACTTTATTTTTCTCGATTTTTGTATTAAAAAACAATTTAAACTCAAAAATTAACAAGTAAATATTAAAGTTTTTACATTAGTTAGTGACGATTGGATATTTTATCAGTTAAGATAAGGCAAATTAGTGTGACTTTATTCACTTAATATTTAACTAGCTGGCTAATTAATTGTTTAATTGGCTAGCTAGGTAAGTGAATAATATTGCATATTCAAATAATATTACTCAGTATCAGGGAGAGGGCTTTTATGAAGCTACTTCGACGTTTTAGTTATTTCGTTTTACTTATGTCATTAATTAGTTGTGGAGGCGGTAGCCTAAGTACAGGTGCTAATACTGATGGGAATGCTGGTGGCACAACACCTGACCCTATTATTATTTCATTAGCATTATCAAACCAAAATGTAACAGGACAAGCGCCTGTTACGGTGACAGCTACCGTAACTCAAGGTAATTCAGCTGTAGCGAATACTGTTGTTAATTTTGTTTCAACATTAGGGGCTTTTTCTCCTAGTTCGGGTACCGCTTTAACCGATGCTAATGGCGTTGCCACTATTACGTTAACGGCAGGAAATGTTCGAGGTGCGGGTACTATTACCGCGAGTTTAGCTTCAGGTGAAAGCCAAGAAATTAGCTTTACGACTCAAGGTGATGATACCGGCACCGTAGGCGATATTAATATTGATGTTACGTTAGTTGATAATAATGGCAATTCAATTGAAAGTATTACTTCATCTAAACCTGGGCGTGTTACCGCAACGGTTAATGGTATTACCACACCCGTTATTGTTACTTTTGCCACTACGGTTGGCGATATTCCTATTGCTACGGCGATAACTGATGCAAATAACCAAGCCACAGTTGATATTTTAGCGGGTGATTTCTTGGGGGCTGGTACAGTTACGGCTTCTCTTTCTTCAGGTGAAGTAGGACAAACTTTATTAGTGGTTGGTGCCTCAAACGTATTAATGGGTAGTGGTACACCGTTTCAAGAAGGTATTGCTGATATAAGTTTAGCGCAAATATCTGCTGGCGGTACTACGGTCGTAACCGTTAATATTGTTGATGATCAAGGTAATTTATTTAAAGAACCTGTAGATATTAACTTTTCTTCAAGCTGTTCTAGTTTAGCAACACCATCAGCGACTTTAAGTAGCCCTATTACCACCTCAAATGGTGTTGCCACCAGCACATATCTAGCTAAAGGCTGTGTTGGCGATGATCCTATTAATGTTACCGCTAATGCGGGGGGTATTAATTTGTCGGCAACCACTTCGGTTAATGTTATACCAGCAAGTGCTGGTAGCATCGAGTTTATTTCTGTCGCTCCGACAACTATTGGTATTCTTGGTACTGGAGCCTTAAATGGTGCTGAAAGTTCAACAGTTGTTTTTAAAGTACTCGATACAGATGGTAATCCTATAAATAATAAAATAATTGATTTTTCTTTAAATACTGATGTTGGTGATATTAAATTAAGCCAATCAAGTGCAACATCAGACAGCAATGGTTTGGTACAAACAGTGGTTAATTCTGGTACGGTAGCTACAACGGTGAGAGTTACAGCATCTATTGCAGATACCAGCCCGTTAATTTCATCACAGTCAAGTGTACTGGTCATTTCTACGGGCTTACCCGATCAAGACAGTTTTACCTTATCCGCAAATATTTTAAACCCAGAAGGTTGGGTTCTTGATGGTACTGAAGTACAAGTTACAGCACGTATGGCGGATGCGTTTAATAACCCTGTGCCAGATGGTACTGCGGTAAGTTTTACCACAGAAGGTGGTTCAATAGATCCTTCTTGTACGACTGTTAATGGCGTTTGTTCGGTTACTTGGCGCAGTCAATTTCCTAAACCAGAGGGACATATTTTAGGAGATATAAATAACTTAACTCATGTTCCTGAATCTACAAATACTATGGGACAAAAGTATGGCGGGCGCGTAACTATTACTGCCACAGCTATTGGCGAAGAATCATTTCCTGATTTAAATGGTAATGGCCGTTTTGATGCCAGTGAAATGACTGCATTTTTGGGGAATAATGTTAGTGGATTACCTTTTGATTTAAATGAAGCCTTTGTTGATTATAATGAAGACGGCTTATTTAACCCTGCACAGGGAGGTGATGTAAATAATAGTGGAGCGTTAGAAGAATTAATTGATTTTAATAATAATGGTATTTTTGATTTAAAAGATGGGAAATATAATGGTGTACTTTGTGCGTTAGATGCAAATGGGCAGCCTGCTCATACGGGTTGTTCAAAAACTCAAAAATCAATTAATGTACGTCGAGAATTAGTGTTGGTTATGTCGGGAAGTAATGCTCGGTTTGTTACTACTGTACCTGTGGGTGGAGCGACAATAGTTATTAATGGTGATGATACTGCTAATGCATCAGTTATCATTAGTGATTTACATAATCAGCCTATGCCCGCTGG
>WGGB01000071.1 GCA_015491935.1 Alteromonadaceae bacterium | reverse complement strand
GTTTAATAATAATAAAGGAAAACCCATGTTAAGTTCATTACTTTTATCTGTTGCCTTGTCAACAACCCCTGCAATTACTAACGAATTTTCTGTTGAAAAAACATCAACTAATCCACGTAAAATCCGTATCAGTGAACAAAAATTAAATGTCACTACGGTATCATCGAATCCGCGTAAAATCCGTATCAATGAACAAAAATTAAATATCACTACGGCATCATCGAATCCGCGTAAAATCCGTATCAATGAACAAAAATTAAATATCACTACGGCATCAACGAATCCTCGTAAAATTCGTATCTAGGAGTTTATTATGCTTAACTACTTAAAATTATTTTTTTTACCCAGTGCGAATAAAAATTCGATTGCTGAACGCATAAAAATAGAAGAAGTTAAAAATAAATAAGCAATAATTTACAAGGACGTAAAAATTTAGTGCCTCACATTAATCACTTATTATTCAAATTTAATAATGAGTGATTAGTGTAAGGCTTTATATTTTATACGCTAAAATTAAAAAGACCAAAGCTAAAAACAATCACATTATAAAAATAATGTAGATACCCCACTTAAGTAATCAAAATAAACTCATTACCACATAAACAGCTAATATCACTCAATCTCAGACTAATTGAACAACCATTCTATGCAATCAATGCCTTGTATCTAAAGCTTTTAATTATCGCTCAGTAAGAAAGAACTTAATCAATCAGCTGTAATATCAATAAAATTAAGACGGGCTAATTTTCACCTTATTAACGGCAATAAATTACCGCTACAGCGGAAAAATACATCCGAATATTTGGTTATACCAGTAATACTAAGTTGATTAGGTTTTTAATATAGACATAAAAAAACCAGAGAAATAATTCTCTGGTTTTAAATTAATAACTAGTTACTTGTATAACGCTATTTTATGAGTAACATTTATTGCCTTGTTCAGCCATAGTAACTAAAGCATTACAAGGAGCAAAGCGCTCTCCATGTTCAGCTGCCCAGCCATTTAAACGAGCAACAATTTTATCGGCGCCAATTTTGTCAATATATTGAAATGGTCCACCTAAAAATGGCGGAAAACCAATACCGAAAATAGTACCAATATCACCATCACGAGCATTACGAATAATTCCTTCGTCAAGACAGCGCATTGCTTCATTTAGCATAGAATAAACACAACGCTCAGCAATTTCGCTAGCGCTCAGTTTATTTTGCACACTAATGTTTAGTAAACGATAAACACTCTCATCGACTTGTTTCGCACTTTTACCGGTTAATTTATCTAATAAACTTAATGGTGGGTTTTTGCCATTTTTTCCATATAAGTAAAAACCTTTACTCGCTTTTTTACCTAAACGACCGTCATCAATTAATTTAGAAAAAGCAGCTGGCGGCGCAAAACGCTCCCCTAATTCTTTTTGTAAAATAGGGCCTATTTTAGCAGCAACATCAATACCAACTTCATCGAGTAATTGCATTGGCCCCACAGGAAAACCAAATTTAACTAAGGCGTTATCAATTTTATCAATACTTTCGCCAGCCAATAAAATATTCGCGGCTTCATTCATATATGGCGCTAAAATACGATTAACATAAAAACCTGCCTGATCTTTAACGACAATCGGTGTTTTGCCTTGTTTTTTAGCTAAAGCCACTGTGGTTGAAACAGTTTGATCTGAGGTGCCTTCATGAGCAATGATTTCAGCTAAGGGCATTTTATCTACTGGTGAAAAATAGTGTAAGCCAATCACATTTTCTGGACGCTGTGCTTTTGCGGCAATTTGTCCAATAGGTAAGCTTGAGGTGTTGCTGGCAAAAATAGTGTGTTCTTGACAAGCATTTTCTACATCGACCACCATTTGTTGCTTTAAGGCTAAATCTTCAAATACCGCTTCAATCACCATATCAACCGTACTAAAACCACTAAAATCAACGGTTCCTGTAATATCACTCAGTTGTTTTTGCATTTCGCTTTTTTTCATAAAGCGACGTTTTACTTTTTTATTCAGTAAATCGTAACTATATTTTATTGCGCGATTAATACCTTGATGATTAATGTCTTTAATGCGTACAGGTAAGTGCGCTTTAGTTGCGGTAACAAAGGCAATACCTCCACCCATTAAACCACCGCCTAACACACCGACTTTATGTGTTTTAGCAGCGTTAACACCTGCAACGCCCTGCTCTTTTTTCATTTCTGTGGTGGCAAAAAATAATTGACGTAGCTGTTTAGACTCGTCAGACATTACCAACTCACCAAAATGATTTGCCTCTACTTGAAAACCTTTTGCGGCAGATTGTTCAATGCCCGTTTTAATACAATCAATAATTTTAAGTGGCGCAGGATAATTACCTTTAGTTTTTGATAAAACCGATTTTGTCGCTTGCTGATAAACAATATTACGACCAACGGCATTACCCTCAAGTAATTTATCCATCAACGTTAATTGTCGAGCTTTAGCGTTAACTTTTCCTGATAAAGCGAGTTCTTCTGCGGTTTTAATCAAAATACTCAACGGCACAACATCATTAACTAAACCTGCTTTTAACGCTTGTTTGGCACGTAACTGTTTACCCGTTAACATCATATCTAATGATTTTTGCAAACCAACTAATCGAGGTAATCTTTGAGTTCCACCTCCACCGGGTAATAAACCTAATTGTACTTCGGGTAAACCTAAGGCTGTTTTATTACTGTCGCTACACACACGTGCATGACACGCCATTGCAAGCTCTAAACCGCCACCTAAACAAGCACCGTGAACAGCCGCAACAACGGGAATTGTTAAACTTTCAAGTTGATCAAAAATCATTTGCGCCTGACGAGATAACGCCGTAGCTTGTTCACTGGTTGTACATTCAGCCAACATAGTAATATCGGCACCTGCAACAAAAGAATCTTTTTTACCACTTAATAAAACAATGCCTGTAATACTGCTATCCGCTTTTATTTCTTGCAACATCTCACTAATTTGCGTCGAAAATTCAGCTTTTAGGGTATTCATGCTTTCATTTGGCACGTCCATAACCAAATGAGCAATACCGTTTTCTTGACGAATAAGCGTAAAGGCACTGTCTACCGTATTTGCTGTTTGTGTATTTTGCTCAGCGAGGTTATTTTTTTCAAATTCCGGCTGATCTTTATTTGTTTGTTCAGTCATTAATCTGTCTCCAAAATCATCGACGCACCTAAGCCACCTGCGGCACAAGCTGTCGTTAAGCCAACACCGCCACCACGACGATTCAATTCATTCAACGTTTGCACGATTAAACGAGCGCCTGTTGCACCAAACGGATGACCATAAGCTAAAGAACCGCCCATGACATTAAACTTATCCATATCAATTTCACCAATGGCTTTATCTCTACCTAAATTTTCTTGGGCAAATTTTTGGCTAGCAAACATTTTCATGTTAGTTAAAGTTTGTGCTGCAAAGGCTTCATGCATTTCAATTAAGTCTAAATCTTTTAATTCCATACCTGCACGAGCTAGTGCGATAGGTGTTGAAAAGCTTGGCCCTAATAACATATCTTGCCATACATCAATGGCAGCAAAAGCAAAACTTTTAATGTAACCCAGCGGTTTATAACCTAACTCTTTCGCACGACCTTCGCGCATTAATAACATTGCCGCAGCACCATCAGTTAAAGGAGTACTATTGGCTGCGGTTACTGTGCCATGTTTGCGATCAAATACTGGGCGTAAACGTGCATAAGCAGCAAGCTCTGAGTTTTCGCGAATACAATTATCTTTATCAACAAAGTTTTTAAAGGGTTCAGGGTGCGCAGTCATCACTTCGCCAGCAAGTTTACCTTCAGCCCAAGATTGGGTTGCTAAAGTGTGCGAGCGATGTGCAAGTGCATCTTGATCTTCACGAGAAATATTATAGGTTTTTGCCATTTGTTCAGCTGTTTCACCCATTGATATACCTGTAGAATACTCAGCAACAGCAGGTGCTACAGGTAAAATATCTTTAAAACGCAGTTTTCTTAAAATAGCTAATTTTTGTCCTAGCGTTTTTGTTTTACTTAAATCTAATAAGCTACGTGCAAATTTCTTTGATACACCAACAGGCGCAACGGATGAAGAGTCGGCACCACCAGAAACACCCACATCAATATGACCAGCCATAATTGACTCGGTAATATTAACCGCCGATTGAAAGCTAGTAGCACAAGCACGCGATACGCTATAGGCATCAGTTTTTACATTCATACCAGTACCAAGCACTATTTCACGTGCAATATTAGGTGCTTCAGGCATTTGCACTACTTGACCAAAAACTAACTGTTCAATAATGTTAGGATCAACATCATGTTTTTGTAGCATTTCATTGACTACCATTTTGCCTAAATCAACCGCAGGTACGCCATGAAAAGTCGTCGCTTGACGCACAAATGGCGTTCTTAAACCAGCGACAACGGCAATACGTTCGCCATTTCGGGTTGTTAAAGTGTTAGTTTTTGTCATCATTTTTCCTTCAAACGTTTAGTTGAAACTCATTTCAAGTTGATTAACAGCAACTGAATTAAGTACGACATAGAAGAGGTCTGACCTCTCAAATTTTAATCTAGTGTAACGACTTTCAAAAAAATTTCAATGCTTATACATTTACCCTATAAAATATTGCTTATAGCATTACAAAAAATTACTTTTAACAAACATCTATTAACAATTATGCCATTGATTTTTTTCTTTCGCCCCTTATATATTTTAAAGCGTTGTAATATTAATTATTTATTACATCAATTAATCATAGTCGTTAACAACAGAAGATAAAAATATTATGGCAATTTCACAATTTTCATCACTACAAGAATATTTAGCTTCACAAATTATTGGTCAACCTGCTTTAGTCGAAAACTTACTTATCGCATTATTAGCAGATGGTCACTTAATTGTTGAAGGACCTCCTGGCCTTGCCAAAACTCGCGCTATTAATGCATTAGCGCAAGGGTTAGAAGCCGACTTTCATCGTGTACAATTTACCCCTGATTTATTACCTGCTGATTTAACGGGCACTGATATTTACCGCCCTGAAGATGGTAGTTTTGTTTTTCAACCAGGGCCATTATTTAGAAATTTAGTATTAGCCGATGAAATTAACCGAGCGCCAGCAAAAGTACAATCTGCTCTATTAGAAGCGATGGCTGAACGACAAATAACCGTGGGACGTAAAACGTATCCGTTGCCTGAATTATTTTTAGTCATGGCGACACAAAATCCTATTGAGCAAGAAGGTACTTATCCATTACCTGAAGCACAATTAGATCGCTTTTTAATGCATCTTGAAATTGATTACCCTGATGCCGCCAGTGAGCTAGAAATTTTAAAACTTAACCGTGGTGAAGCACTAAAACAGCAGCCAAAAACGGTTGAACAAATCAGCCAAGAAGTTATTTTTGATGCACGTAAAGCCGTATTAGAAATTCATCTTGCGCCAGCCTTAGAAAAATATATTGTTGATTTAATTATGGCAACTCGCCAACCTGAAAAATATGACGATAAATTAAAGCAATGGCTTGCTTTTGGTGCCAGTCCTCGTGCCACTATTGCACTTGATCGTTGTGCACGCGCACGTGCTTGGTTACATAATCGAGATTTTGTCAGCCCTGAAGATATACAAGCCGTATTTCATAACGTGTTACGTCATCGAATATTATTGACTTATCAAGCGGAAGCCGAAGGTGTTAGTGCTAATCAATTACTCGATCATTTATTAACATTAGTTGCAGTTTCATAAACTCAATGAAGCAAAGGTAGATTTATGTGGTTTAAAAAATCAAATAAACAAGTAAATCAGCTTGATGTAAGTGAGCAACTGCGCGAATTAAAAACCAATGGTATTGAGCTGACCATTGATGAATTATTGCAATATCAGCCAAAATCATCGCTGATAGACTTAAATGCTAATAAGAATTTACATGGTCAATTATCAGGTAACTACCTTGCGCGTAGTAAAGGGCGCGGTATGGAATTTGATGAGGTACGTCATTATCAAACAGGTGATGATATTCGCGCTATTGACTGGCGAGTTACAGCAAGAACAGGAAAAACTCATACTAAGTTATTTCGTGAAGAAATAGAGCGTCCAGTACTCATTGCCACCGATTTAGGCGCAACCATGCAATTTGGCAGTCAATTATTGTTTAAATCGGTACAAGCAGCACACCTTGCCGCTTTAATGGCTTGGCACGCTAAAAAACGTGGCGATAGAGTCGGTGGTATTATTTTTAACCAAGAGCAACATAGTGAATTTAAACCACGTAGCCGTAAAACAGGAGTTTTACACTATTTACATGGTTTAATCGAATTACAGCAACAGGCATTATCACAGGTAATGGCAAATAATAGCCAAGTAAGTGATAACGAAAACAGTGATAACAAGCAAGCTAATTTTGCGCAAAATTGTGCTCGATTAAGGCAATTGGCACGTCCGGGTAGCTTAGTTTATTTACTCAGTGATGGTCAGCTTTTAAGTGATGAAGCGATTCGCCATTTAACTCATATTAGTCGTCATTGTGAATTGGTCATTGTTAAAATAACTGATCCGTTAGAGCTTAATTTGCCCACAGTCGGTCATAAAACAAATGTCTTAATCACTGATGGAAAGCAGCAGCAACAATTAACGTT
Organism: Alteromonadaceae bacterium; assembly: GCA_015491935.1. Lineage (GTDB taxonomy): Bacteria > Pseudomonadota > Gammaproteobacteria > Enterobacterales > Alteromonadaceae. Next base: position 185 of record WGGB01000071.1, on the reverse strand, counting down.
AGGTGATAAAAAAACCGCAGAAAACTATCATCTATGCGCTCAACTTATTGCTGAACAACAGCAACAATGGTTTATAAAAGCAGGTGCTCGTGTACTTACTTTTTCTGCCAGTAAAAGTGTTGAACAACAGTTAAAACAAGGAGCTACCCCTTGGATCCGTTAACACAACTAAGTGACATTCATTT
>WGGB01000070.1 GCA_015491935.1 Alteromonadaceae bacterium | reverse complement strand
CCCATGATCATCGCTATTTCAAGTTGCGGTAGTGCACCAGTATTAGTGCGTATGCTACGCGAACAAATTGATAAATTATTGCCCGATGCGTATGGCAAACTCGCTAAATTTTCATTTAAATTTCGTGATCATGTTAAAGCCCGAGTAAAAGGCATTCGCAATCGCCGCTTATTTTGGGAAAACACGCTTAATGGTAATATTGGCCAAGCCATTTTATCAGGTGATGATTTACACGCCGAGCAACACTTAATTGCCAGTTTAAAGCAACAAGTACCACCGCCAGAAGGCGAAATAGTCTTTATTCACAGCCTTAATGGTGATCCCGATAATTTAACCTTAAAGGCTTACCGTGAAATGCAAACAGCCGATGCAGTGTTTTATGATTTAGAAGTTAATGAACAATTAATTGATTATGTACGCCGTGATGCCGAAAAATACCCACAAGAAATTTCTTCAAGCATATTATTAAATTATCAACACGCGATTGAATTGGCTGAAGATGGGAAGAAAGTGATTTACTTGCTCGCTGGTAATGAATCTTTATCAGCAAACGCGGCGCTAAGCGCTAGCGTTATTAATAAACAAACACTATTTTGTGGTGAATAGCGGCTAACAGTTTCATTAAGATAAAGATGATGCTAACAAGACACTAGTATCATCTTAAAACTCAGCCCTTAAAATAACTATTTAGTCTTTACTGGCTTCAGCAATAAATCTTGAAAATCAAAACTAAAGTCGGTTAAATTCGAAACTGCATTCATGGTTGCACTAGCAATTTTACCGTCTACTGTTAAGTTAAAATTAACATAAGCATCGGCTTCAAGGGTACGGTCATACCAATGAACAATAAACGTGTTGTATTGATAATGCTCTAATTCACCAATAAGCGCTTTAGTATTACTAAACTGCATCACTAATTTACCATTTTTTTCAGTGATATTAATATCACCATACCAAGCATCTTTATAGGTACCTGCATAAGATGATAATGGTAATGACGGCGTTGACTTTTTCGCTTTGTTAGCCTTATTTTTAGCTAAACGTGCTTTTTCTTTAGCAAGACGTTTGCTATGTAAATCGGCATAATAACTCACCCAATCTCGCTTGGGTAAATCAAGGTAGTTCATTAAAATTTCACGGTAAATAGCGTTAAAGGCATAACCAGACTGTTGATTCGTTAATATAACTAATCCTAAGTTTTCTTCAGGAATTAATACAACTTTAGACACCATACCTAAAATACCACCACTATGATGAACCATTTTGTAACCATGAAAATCACTCAAAAACCACCCTAAGCCATAAGCATTAAAATGAGTTTTATCATTTTTTGTCGCACTAGCTGAAACGCCAAGTAAGGTTTTAGGCTGCCACATTTTTCGTGATTGTTTTTCTGAAAATAAACGCTGCTCTTCTTGCTTATTCGCATTAGAAATAACCCCGTGATTTAATTGTAACTTAAGCCATTGGCTCATATCATTTACACTTGAAGCAACCGAACCAGCAGAAGAAAATTTTTCTAAAAAGTTACCGCCAACCACATTTAATTTGCCCTCTAAAGGCACGTGTGCACGAGCAACATTATGGTTAGATTGTTCAATTAATGAAAATTTAGCACGGGTATTATTCATATGCAGCGGTGTAAAAATGCGTTCTTGAATAACTTGTGTCCAAGGTTTATGGGTAAGTTTTTCAATAATTTTACCGGCGATAATATACATCAAATTATCGTACGCAAACTCACTACGAAAACTTGAAACAGGGCGCAAATATTTCATCCGCTTAATAATATCCATAGTGGTTAATGTAGTTTGTGGCCAAATCATTAAATCACCAGCACCTAAGCCTAAACCGCTGTCATGTGATAACAAATCTAAAATGGTAAACTCGCGCGTAACCCAAGCATCATATAATTGAAATTCAGGGATAATATCAATAACTTTAGTTTTCCAGCTTAGTTTTCCTTCATCAACTAAACTCGCTAAAATTGCCGATGTCATGGCTTTGGTATTTGAAGCAATACCAAATAAAGTGTCGGCATTTACTTTTTGCTGGGTGCCGTATTTAGTCACCCCAAAGCCTTTCGCCATCACCACTTTATTATCTTTTACTACTGCTACCGCAATACCCGGAACTTGCAATTTTTGCATTGCAGCTTCTACGGCTTGTGAAATTTTGGCATTACGCTGCTCATTAGTTTCTTTTGCAAAACTCGCATGACTAACGAACAAACAAAGTGAAGCAATTAAGATTAAATTGCTTTTAAAATATTTATTCATTCTTTATTTTTCTTGTTATTTAAAAGATGAACAGAACTATACTCATGATACTTTAAAATGTCTATTTCAGCATATTTGACGTAGCATGAGTATATACAATAGCTTTATTTACTTAGCTATTGTATCAGTACAGTTAGGCAGAGAGTTTAGCTAGTAGCCTTGTAAACTTATCATAACTCGCTTGTTGTAATGAATGTTGACAGTCTTTGATCACCCAAACACCATTGACCATCACGTCTTGCACTGGGTTTTGTTGGCTAGCAAACAATAGACTATCTAAAATGTGTTGATCGCTATGCGCAAATAATCGCGTTAGCTTTTCATCTAACACGACTAAGTCTGCTTGTTTACCAACAGCTAACTCACCCGTATTACTATGAGTACTTTGCGCACCACCTTGTGCCGCTCGTTGCCATAAATTTTGCCCTACCGATAATTGCTGTTGATCAGCCAAAATAGCACGTTGTTGCTTAATTAACCGTTGTGCGTATTCAAGCCAACGTAATTCTTCGATAGGATTAACGCTGATATGACTATCAGAACCAATAGCAAACGTGCCTTGTTCTTGTAAAAATTCAGTGGTTGGAAAAATACCATCTCCTAAATTTGCTTCAGTAGTAGGGCAAATTCCCGCAATGGCACCACTTTTTATAATACCTTGGCGCTCTTGCTGATTAATATGCGTGGCATGAATTAAGCACCAATGTTGATCTAATTCAGCATTTTCTAACAACCATTCAACGGGACGCTTACCATAATGAGCCAAGCAATCGGTTACTTCTTTTTGTTGTTCACTAATATGAATATGTATGGGAGCCTTTTTGTCAAAAACCCGAATATGGTTAACTGCCGCTAATAATGAGTCTTTATCGACGGCACGCAACGAATGTGGGGCAATACCAACATTGCTATTAGTATAGTCTTTACTTAAGGCTACACAGTCAGTTACTAATTGATTAAATTGTTCGGTTGAATTGATAAAACGTTTTTGACCATCGTTGGGCGCTTGTTTACCAAAACCAGCATAGCGATATAATACGGGTAGCAATGTTAACCCTATGCCAGAATTATTTGCCGCATTAAAGATAGCCTGTGCCATTTGTGCTAATTGCGGATAAGTTGCGCCATTAATGTCATGATGTAAATAATGAAACTCTGCAACACGGGTATAGCCCATTTTTAGCATTTCAATATAAAGCTGCGTCGCAATCACCTCGGCATCTGCGTCAGTTAACTGATCTAAAAATTTATACATAATGGCGCGCCATGTCCAAAAGCTATCTTGGCCTTCGCTACCTTGTTCGCTAAAGCCTGCAAAAGCGCGTTGAAAAGCGTGCGAATGACAATTAACCATGCCTGGGATCACCGCACCTTGCGCCATTTCAGCCTCAGCAGCTTTGCCATCAATAATGTCAGTAATAATGCCATTTTCAATAATTACGGTTTTGTGGCTTGCCCATTGCGAGCCTAATAATATCTTCTTTGCGTATAATTTCATAAGGGGATTCTTTTTAACTAAACGATTGCCGTTGTTAATGATAACTGGTGACAATTCACTGCTGTGTAAACTTAATTAAGGTTTCAACTAACATTTGTAACTTAACTTTGACTTTATCCGCCTCTTGCTGATGGTATTGATCTGTCGGTTCAAACATATAAGTACGTTGTGATAATTCTAATTGCAGTGCATGAATATTATCTGCTGGTTTACCATACTGACGAGTAATAAAACCGCCCTTAAAACGACCATTAGTAATAGTAGTGTACGGGCTAAAATCGAGTTGTTCTACCCTGTTAATTAATTGTCGATGACAACTTGTGCCGTCTGCTGTACCAAAATTAAAGTCGGGTAAGCTACCTGTAAAAAAACGCGGTACTTTCGACAAAATAGAATGTGCTTCCAGCAATACTGCTTGACCAAACTGTTGTTTAATCTCATTTAAGGTGGTGTTTAACGCGCTGTGATACGGCTGCCAATATTGCTCAATACGGCGTTCAATTTTGCTCTGGCTAGGCTCTTTACCGTCAAGATAAATTGGCGTTAAGTCAAATGCAGAAGTAGGACAAAGCTCGGTACTATTGGCTCCAGGATACAAGTTTTCATTGGTTTTATTACGATTTAAGTCAATAACATAACGACTATATTTAGGAATGATAATATAGGCACCTAATGCTTGCGCAAAGTCATAAAGCTTATCAATATACCAGTCGGTGTCAGGTACTTTAAGTGCGTTTGGCTGCATAGTTGCAGCAATATCGTCAGGAATGTTTTGACCATTATGCGGCATACTAATAAGTAATGGCACACGTCCTTTTATTAAAGTAAAACTAGCATTTTTAGGCATTGACTCAGTAGACATAATTATCATCACTCATCTTGTATATACAACTTGAACAATAATTTATCATGGTTAACCACTTTTGAGCAAATGATAACTTGAAATAGCGTAATTTAGCTATCACCGTAATCTGTTATTAAGACAAACTGGGGTAATAAAAAGCTAAACGGTACACACACTTTTAGTTAAACCAATTTGATAAAATGTTTACACTGAACGAATAGCTTGCCAATCATAACCGCTAGGTTCTTGAAATACTCTTAAATTAAAATGTTGTGCTATGGCAAATAAATGATCAAAAATATCTGCCTGAATTTTTTCATAATTTACCCAAACGGTATCATTAGTAAAAAAATATAATTCTAGAGGCAAGCCTGTTGGTGTTGCGGGTAATTGTCTTACCATACAGGTCATCTGCTGATGTACTTTGCCATGTTGATGTAAATAAGCATCAATGTAAGCACGAAAGGTACCCACATTAGTTAAATTACGGGCATTACGTTGATCATTTTCATCAATTCCATTGCGTTTGTTGCTTTGTTCTAATTCTTGTTTTTTAATCGCTAAATAATCTTTAAGTAAGGCTATTTGTTCAAGATCGGCTAATTCTTCTTTATTACAAAAATGAATACTATTAACGTCAACAATAATACTACGCTTAATACGTCGTCCACCAGAAAGTGCCATACCACGCCAATTTTTAAATGACTCACTGACTAATGCATACGTTGGGATCGTCGTCACCGTATTATCGAAATTTTGCACTTTAACTGTATTTAAACCAATTTCAACAACATCACCATCAGCACCATATTTTGGCATTTCAATCCAATCACCTGGTGCTACCATACGGTTTGCTGATATTTGAATACTGGCAACTAAACCTTTAATAGTATCTTGAAATATTAATAATAAAACAGCGGTTAGTGCGCCTAAACCACTAAGTAAATACACTGGCGATTTATCTAAAATAAAAGAAATAGCTAATATGCTAGCAACAATGTAAACCACTAATTTAATTAACTGTATCGTTGCATTGATGGGTAAATAACGTTTTGATGAACTTTGATCATACAAACTATTGGCGGTATTCAATAAAGCACTAATGGCTCGCGCTACTTGAAAAGTAATACCTACTTTTGCCACCACAGTTAAAAAGTAACTAAACATACTTTGTTGAGGCAATAAATGTGGAATTAAAAATAATAAAACAATCAGTGGAAACAATAGCGAGATACGAGTGAATACTTTATGTTCAATCAGTAAGTCATCCCAAGCATTACGAGATGCAATGACCAAACGATGTACCACAGTTAATACTTGGTGCTTAGCAAAATAATAACTTAATGCGCACAATATAAAAATAATGATGCTATTAAGCGTCATTGTAGTCATAGGTAAATACGCAGCTGTAACACCTTGCTCTGTTAGCCAAGCACTAATTAACTCTTTCATTTTTTTTCCTTGTTATTAATGTTTATGTTCATTTATTTGAAATTGTTGCGCCTCGCGTTGCTCGGGATAACCTGCAATTTTTATTTGTGTTCGCCTTGCATCGAGACTAATTTCTGGTCTTTTTCACACCACAATTGATTAACCCACGATTGAAAATTTTCTTTATATTCAGGATCATTAAAATAATCACCAAGTATCTTTTCATCAATAGGTAAAGTTTCAATAACCACATTAACTTGTTTAACTTTACCTTGTATAAAATCAATAAACGTTGGAATGCCTTGAGGATATTCAATAGTAACATTAACAATAGTCGTTAAATGTTCACGCATAGCATCTAATACAAAAGCAATACCACCAGCCTTAGGCTTTAATAAACATTTAAATTCTTCACCTTGTTTTTTATGCTTAGCTTCGGTAAAGCGTGTTCCTTCTAAAAAATTCATCACCGAAACAGGTTTATGTTTAAATTTTTCACAAGCTTTACGTGTTGTTTCAATATCTTTACCTTTTAAGTGCGGGTTTTTCTCCAAAAATTCTCGACTAAAGCGCTTCATAAAAGGAAAGTCTAATGCCCACCAAGCAATACCTAAAAAAGGAACATAAATAAGTTCTTTTTTAAGAAAGAATTTTAAAAATGGAATTTTGCCATGTAATACACGTTGTAAAACTAAAATATCAACCCACGATTGATGATTAGAAATAACCAAATACCAATCATTCATTGTTAATTTTTCAAGCCCAGTATGATTAAATTTAACGCGTGTAAATAAATCTTGAATAAAGCTATTTATAGCAACCCAATTACTTGCCATAGCATCAAGTAAATAACTCATTAATTTTTGCCACGCACGAAAAGGTAACAGGGCCTTCAATAAAGAAAATATAATAATGGGCACCAACCAAAATAGCGTATTTAACATATAAAAGGTTAGTGAAAAAAAGATAATTATTGGAGCAGGTAAAAAATTCAGCATAATGGGTTCGTATTTTATCTAATAATTAAAAAATAATGGTTGCAACTTTTTCTATTATACGTTCTTATTCTCGTTGAGGAAATCAAGGAATATTAATGAATTTTAAACGCGCAGTAATTAAAGTAGGTAGTGCCTTAGTATCACCCGAGGGAAAAGGCTGTAGTGGCAAATATATTTTAGCAATCGCTCAATTTATTACCGCTTGTCATCAACAAAATAAAGAAGTTATTTTAGTTTCTTCTGGCAGTGTTGCTGCTGGTCGACAACTCATTCATCATGGTTCACCAGAACTTGCTATTCAAACCAAACAAGCCATGGCGGCGGTTGGTCAAACACAAATGATGGCGAACTGGCAACGTTTTTTTGATGTACCTTGTTCACAACTATTAATTACCCATAGCGATTTAAAAGATCGCCAACGTTATAATAATATTAAAAATACCTTACGAATTTTACTCGACAATAAAATTATACCTATTGTAAATGAAAATGATACTGTTGCCATTGAAGAATTAAAGGTTGGCGACAATGATAACTTAGCAGCATTAGTTGCCTTAGTGAGTGAAGCAGACAGCTTATTCATTTTAAGCGATATTGATGGCGTATTTACCAAAGATCCTCGTTCATATTCTGACGCTAAGCTTATTAAAAAAATCACTGAAATTACCGATGATATTTATGCTATGGCAGGTGTAACTAAAAATCATATCGCCACAGGTGGCATGAAAACAAAAATAGAAGCAGCTGACAAAGCGACCGAAAATGGCATTTCAACTTATATTATTAACGGCACAAATAGCCAAGTATTTACACAATTATTACAGCACAAAAATCCAGGAACACACTTTGTTGCCAAACAAGAATATGCCAAAGCCAAAAAACATTGGTTAAAGCATACTTTGCGTAGTAATGGCGAATTGTTACTAGACGCTGGTGCGGTTAATGCGTTAGTTAATACGGGAGCATCTTTGTTAGCGTCAGGTATTGTTGAGGTAAAAGGTAATTTTGTCGCGGGAGATTCCGTTAATGTTGTTGATATAGCCACAGCAAAAGTTATTGCTAAAGGAATTTGTCAATATAACGCGAATGACTTACAACGCATAAAAGGTTGTAACAGCGAAAATATTCAACAATTACTGGGTTATTGTTCTAGCCAAGAAATTATACATAGAAATGATTTAGTCATTTTATAGCTGATCAGTAATAGCTGCACCTAAAAAAGTAATAAAATCACACGAAAACGTTGCAAAAAAAAACCGATAGAATCTAAAAGTAGATACTATCGGCGCACTAGCTATGAGGAAAGCTATAAAATACAAATATCGAAACAAATTCCCTCGTAGAGAATGCCGTTATTATATAAGCAGTAAAGATTAAAAGCCAACAAATACGTAACAAAATTACATTGTCGTTATTTTTTTACATCAATTAATGGTTGTATTGGACAAAAAAAGCCCCAAAAGTTTGAGGAAAAATAATGAAGCACACTAAGGAATATACATACAATACCAATCTCACAAACTAAGTGATCATTTCTACTTGTTAAAATAAATGTCTTGTTCTTGGCAATTTTTCCTGCGTATAAGGTAGGTCACTTAATTAATAAAACTGGTATAAGCAAACATTAAACAAACCCAACACCATTGGTCAAACAAATGCGGCAAGGCTCAAGAGCTGGTTGTGGTAATTCAATGCTAACGGGAACAAAAGTATTGACGACAGGAAGCTGAGGCAATATCCCTTTTTGCCGTAAAATAGCACGCATATTATAAAAGAGCTTCAAGTTTAATTGATGTTGCTTTGCATACGCAGACAACGAACCGTCACTAGCCTCAGCTTGTTTTACATGTGCTAGCCAAAATTCTTGTTTTTGAGTTAATTTATGTTTGGTCATTATTACCACCTTATTTATTGAAAATTAGGGAGGTATGTTCGCAGATTAAAATTCAAAATATTAGGTGGGGTTTAATTTGCGGTTACAATTAACTAATATAATTACTTTAACCTTAATTTCTGTTTTAGAGCTAATGATAGTTTGAAATAAAGTGACCCCAATAAAAACCAACTAAACCCCAATTTTTTGACCATCATAGTATCAATACTATTCTAAGGGCTTTGTTGCTAAAGAGTACAAGACTATTGGAAACTTTTTCGTTGTACTGAAAACATCATAATCTTAGTTGAATATTAGTTATAGGTGCAGTAATAAATTCACTACTTTAAAAACGAATACAAAGGTAATAAAACAAAGTATCAACAAATCATGTAGTTACATGAAACATCAATATTCTATGTATTCGTTTTAGTTTAGTGTGTATTCGATCTAGTTTGATAAAACTAATCAAACTACTTGCCCACAAGCAACGCCACTTGACCAGCAAAATTGAAAGTTATAGCCTCCCAACCAACCTGTTACATCTATTACTTCACCAATAAAATATAAGCCTTGTTGTTTTTTACTTGCAAACGTTTTTGACGATAATTCATTCGTGTCAACGCCTCCTAAAGTGACTTCTGCGGTGCGGTAGCCTTCGGTGCCATTGGGCTTTATTTGCCAGTAGTGAAAATATTGATGTAAAGCTGCGATGTCGGCATGGTTTAGTTGTTTTACGGCTTTGTCTGGTATGTTTTCTTGAGCAATCGCATCAATAAATCGTTTAGGTAAAATACTACTGAGTAAGTTTTTAATTGATTTTTGCGGCTGATCTTTTTGCCATTGGGTAATCGTTTCACTAAGTGTTTGTTCGGGCAATAAATTGATGGTTATCGCTTGTCCTGCTCGCCAATAAGAGGATATTTGTAAAATTGCAGGTCCCGATAAACCTCGGTGGGTAAATAGAATATTTTCGTTAAAACTTGTACCGTTTTCATTACTTACTTGGCAATAAATGCTGATCCCAGACAAGCCATCAAAACGCTGTTTATCATGATCATGCAAGGTAAAAGGGACTAAGGCTGCTGTTGTAGGTAATACGTGTAAGCCAAATTGTTCGGCAATTTTATAGCCAATAGGAGAAGCACCAAGTTTTGGCATAGTTAGGCCGCCAGAGGCGACAACCAGTGATTGACATTGATAATTTTGATTATTAGTTGTCACTAAATAACCATTGTTATTCGCACTTACCGATAATACTTCTGTGCGCATATCAATGTTAACTCCTGCCCATTCGAATTCGGTTAATAAAATATCAACGAGATCTTGAGCGCTATTATCACAAAATAATTGCCCTAAGGTTTTGTGATGATAAGCAAGCCCGTGACGATCAACCAATTCGATAAAATCATCGGCGCTGTAGCGACTTAATGCTGATTTTGTAAAGTGAGGGTTTTGGCAAATATAGTTTTCTGGGCTGGCATTGGTATTGGTAAAATTACACCGTCCGCCACCACTAATTAATATTTTTCGGGCAGGCTTTTTGCCCATATCAATTACGCTGACCGATCGGCCACGATAACCTGCCGTTGCCGCGCACATTAAACCAGCAGCACCTGCACCAATGATTAATACGTCAGTTGTTATGGTTGTCACTAGGGCGCAGTACTCGTCATAATGCTAGTCGAGCCATTTTTAGCCAGTTCAGCGAGATCTTTATCAACAAAAAAGAGTGCGTGACCATCATGTCCAACTAAATTTATTTTATCTAAAATACTTTTAAATAGCGTTTCTTCTTCGTGTTGCTCAGCTACATACCATTGTAAAAAGTTAAAAGTAGAATAGTCTTGATTAGTAAAGGCTTGATGAGCAAGGGCATTAATTTTTTCTGTGATCAAGCATTCATGTTCATAGGTTTTTTCAAATACGTCAGCTAAAGAATCAAATTCATGTGGTGGCGCATCAATAGCACCTAAAATAGGTAAGGCACCTGTTTCGCTTACATAAGTAAATAAGCGGTTCATGTGACCCATTTCTTCAGTGGCGTGTTTACGCATGAAAGTGGCTGCGCCTTCAAAGCCTTTTTCTTCGCACCAAGCACTCATTTGTAAATAGAGGTTTGATGAATAAAATTCTAAGTTTATTTGTTGATTTAATTCTTTAATCATTTCGTTTTTAAGCATGATGTTGTCCTGATAAGGCGAATAATGAGAATTTTGCCTTGTCTGTTGTTGTTAAGCAATAGCCGTGTTTAATTGAAACTATACGGGGTTGTTAATAATATCTGCTGTTAATGTTGTAAAGTCGGTAATGCTGTTAAAGTCGCTAATAATATTATCCGCTTTTTTACTGTCGGGATTAGCTACGGCAAGTAGGTGTTTTATGCCAAAACGTTGTGCTGACTTTAATATAGGCAAGCTGTCGTCAACAAATAAGGTGTTTTCACAGTCAAAGGGATATTTTTGTTGCAAACGCTGCCAAAGTAACTGTGATTCTTTCGTAACACCAAATTCGTGAGTGGAATATAAGCGGTCAAAATATTTATCCAGTTGAGTGCGTTCTATTTTTAACGATAAAGCGTCAGGATGAGCATTGGTGACTAAAATGACTTTACGGCCACTATTGCGTAATGCGGTTAAAAATTCGTTTGCATCGGCACGTAATTGAATTAAATGTTTCACTTCATGTTTTAACTTTAAAATTGGCATTTTTGTCTGTTCTGCCCAATAATCTAAACAGTACCAAGCAATAGTGCCCGTTACTTTTTGATAGTCGTCTTTTAACTGTTGTTTTGCTTGCTCAACAGAAATCCCCGTTGCTTCACTAAAGCGCAGTGGTAAATGTTCAAGCCAAAAATAACTGTCAAAATGTAAATCTAGAATAGTGCCATCCATATCAAGTAAAACAGTTTTTATTTTTGACCAATTGAGCATAGATTTGTTCCTAGTAAAAGCATTATTATATACCAATATTCTACACCATTATTAGGATAAACATGGCGATAATACATAAATTACCCAATATTACTCATCGCAAACAAATAGCGAAAAGTCGATTATTTACTATAGAGCAAGTTGATTTAACTTTTAGTAATGGCGAACAACGCGAATATGAGCGTATGTTAGGCTCTGGGCGAGGAGCGGTTATGATAGTGCCAATGCTTGATGATGATACTTTATTATTGGTACGCGAATACTGTGCTGGTACACATAGTTATGAATTAGGGTTTCCTAAAGGATTAATCGACTGTGACGAGCAAGCTGAAGATGCAGCTAACCGAGAGTTGAAAGAAGAGGTTGGTTATGGTGCTGAACAATTAAAGCTATTGAAGCAATTGCGCATATCCCCCGCATTTTTTAATGCTAATATGAGTATTTATTTAGCAAAAAATTTATATGCAGAAACATTAATTGGTGATGAACCTGAACCACTTGAAATTGTAACTTGGTCACTAAAAGATTATAAAAATTTATTATTACAAGAAGATTTTACTGAAGCTCGTAGTATTGCCGCATTATTTTTATTGAAAGACTTATTGGCTTCTTAGTTTGGTTAAAGGGTAATAGAGTAAAAATTATTATCGTGGTGATTGTTATCGTGCGGAATTTAAAGGTATATAAACTGTTTAGTGTTGATAAATAGAACAGAGTAAAAATTATGACTGACGAAGAACTACTTGCTATTGCGATTGAAAGTGCCAAAAAATCAGGTGTTGAAGTAATGAAGCATTATCATCGTGGTGATTATACCTCAGAATTAAAATATGATAATAGTCCTGTTACAAGTGCCGATATTGCTGCGAATGATGTACTTATGGCGCAATTAAAAACATTAACCCCAGATATTCCCATTATTTCAGAAGAAGTTGGTAGCTTTGATATTGAGCAACGCAAGCATTGGCAAAAATATTGGTTACTCGATCCTATTGATGGTACGGGTGAATTTATTTTAGGTAGTGGAGACTTTGCTGTAAATATTGCTTTGGTTGAAAATGGCTGGCCGAGTATTGGTGTTATTCATGCACCAGATCATAATATTACGTATTATGCACAAAAAAATTTAGGGGCGTTTAAAGAAAATTTACTGGCGACTAATGCTATTAAAGTTGCTGACTATAATCAGCCAAGAAAAATTACGGTGGCGATTAGCCGTCGGCAAGAACTAGCGTTAATGGGGCAATATTTAAATGAAGAAGATTATGATTTTGAATATGTTTCGTTAGGTAGTTGTTCGTTAAAAAATTGTTTAATTGCTGAAGGTGGTGCAGACTGTTATTTACGGGTTGGTCCAACAGGAGAATGGGATACGGGCGCAAGTCATTGTATTATTGAAGAGGCTGGTGGGAGTATTTTAAATAGTGAATTTAAGCCATTAACCTATAATCGTCGACAAAGCTTAATGAACCCTGATTTTATGACGTTGGGTAATCCTAAAATAGCGTGGCAAAAAATCATCAAGCCTCATTGTACTGCGCGTGAGTATTAATTTAATTACTATTAATCATTAAAAGGAAAATAAAATGCGTTTAGTTATATTACTTTTAACTGCCATTATTTCACTACCCTCGTTTGCTGCATGGCAGTTAAACAACCAAGAATCACGATTAAGCTTTATTAGTGTAAAAAAAATAAATATTGCAGAAGTTCATCATTTTAAGCAATTATCGGGTGAATTTAACGAACAGGGTAATGTTAAGTTAGTTATTGATTTAAGTAGTGTTGATACGGGGATTGTCATAAGAAATGAACGTATGCAAAAGTTTTTATTTGCGACTAATTTATTTCCTAGGGCAACATTTTCAGCCACTTTACATAAAAACGTATTAAACGCTGTCGCGGTAGGTGATAGTGCTATTATGTCAATAACGGGTCAATTAAACTTACATGGTGTGCAACAAACGCTAACCACAAAGGTATTACTAGCACACCTTAATAAGCATAAATTTATTGTTAGCAGCATACAGCCTATTATTATTCAAGCGGCTAATTTTAAGTTGGGAGTAGGCGTTGAAAAGTTACAAGCCTTAGCTAAATTACCGAGTATTAGTAAAGCCGTCCCCGTTAGTTTTGTACTCACCTTTGAAAAACATTAAGTTATTCTTTTAATCATAGCTTTGAGCAGTAAACTGTTCTTTAGGCATAATATTTACGGTTTGATGTAATTCTGAAAAAACTAAGACTAAATTACCTAGCACAAGTTGTTGATGTACTTGTGCTATTTTTTCATCTAATGAAATTTCAATTTCGCCATAATCTGTACCTTCTCGTAAAATAAACGCTTCAATAACACCATAAAGTGCTTGTTGAGATAAACCTTCAATAGCAATAATCATAAATAACCTTTTAAAAAATTAATACTGCGGTGCTCTAACCAAAATTGTGGCTTTAACGGATTATTTCCACTAATAAAGCCCACATGACCTCCATGCTTACTTACTTCAAAATAAATGTTTTTAGGTAAATTATGTACGTTAATAATGTCTTGATGTGATAAAAAGGGATCGTCATTAGCATGAATAATTAAACAAGGAGCCGTTATAGAAGCTAATACGTCACGTCCACTCGCTTGTTGATAATAATGCTCAGCATTTTTAAAGCCATTTGTCGGCGCGGTTACATAATCATCAAACTCATAAATTGTGTTGAGTTGAGCTAATTTGTTAGTACAAAGTTGTGGCATGAACTTTTGTTGAATTTTGTCTTGAGTGCTAGCTTTAAGCATATCCATTAAATATTTTTGATATATTTTAGAAAAACCTTGGTTAATACGATGGCTACAACTGGCTAAATGTAGCGGTGCGCAAATAGCAATTGCCGCTTGATAGACAGGATTTTTTTGTTCAGCTAAGTAACGTGTTAACACATTACCACCTAACGAAAAACCGATCAGCGCAAAAGGTGATTGAGCATATCTATGGCTTAAAACTTTGGTTAAATAGGTAATATCATGAGTGTCGCCTGAATGATATGAACGAGCTTGGCGATTAGGGTATTTTCCGCAACCACGAAAATGCATTAAGACTCCAATCCATCCATTATTTTTTATCGCTTTAAGCATACCTTTTGCGTAATGACTGT
>WGGB01000069.1 GCA_015491935.1 Alteromonadaceae bacterium | reverse complement strand
ATAGTTAACCCCTTTTTAAATAAAGGTTTAACTAATCCAGCAATGTAAACAGAACCCGTGTTATCACGAATTGTTGCTTTATTTTCTGGTTGACTAATTTCAACATTATAAACTTCAGATATTTTTTGTGGGGTTATATCTAATGCATAGGTATTGATAGATGAAGATACCATAGTGTTTTGTGGGTTTACTGTGATTTCTTCTGCACCTGGTTTTGGGGAATCTGAAAATACTAATACGCCTTGTTCATTGCGCCATACATAAATTTTAGCAGAAGCGGCAAGCAGCTGAAATGATAGGCTAGTCAGTAGTAGAGCAATACCAATAACTTTCATCATGATGTTTTAAAGTGTCCTTGAATGGGTTTAATAAGTACTATTCCTTTTATGAAACAGGTTTTATTTACTGCTTTGTACTTAATTTAATTAGAGTAATTTTCTGTTATTACTCTAATCTATCTAAAATATTCAATTTATGCTACAAAAAAAGCTCACTAGAGTGAGCTTTTTCTATTTTTTAGCGATAAATATTAAGTTACCGCTATTATATTGCTGTGATTAGAGTATTACACGCTATAATACATTTCAAACTCAACAGGATGAGTTGTTGAATTGAGTTTTTCTACTTCATCACGTTTCAAACCGATGTAAGCATCGATCATATCGTCGTCCATTACGCCGCCAGCGGTTAAAAACTCCCTATCTGCTTCTAACTCATTTAACGCTTCTTCTAGTGATGCAGCTACTTGTGGAATTTCAGCTGCTTCTTCTGCAGGTAAGTCGTATAAATCTTTATCCATTGCATCACCAGGGTGAATTTTATTTTTAATGCCATCAAGGCCAGCCATTAACATTGCAGTAAAGGCTAAATAAGGGTTAGCGGTAGGATCAGGAAAACGCACTTCAATACGCATGGCTTTAGGTGATGGCACCATAGGAATACGAATTGATGCAGAACGGTTACGTGCAGAATAAGCAAGCATTACAGGTGCTTCAAAACCCGGTACAAGACGTTTGTACGAGTTAGTTGATGCGTTTGTGAAAGCGTTTAATGCTTTAGCATGTTTGATAATACCACCGACATAATAAAGAGCGAGTTCAGATAAACCACCGTATTTGTCGCCAGAGAATAGATTAACACCGTCTTTAGCAAGGGATTGATGTACGTGCATACCTGTACCGTTATCACCTACCAATGGTTTTGGCATAAAAGTAGCTGTTTTACCGTAAGCATGAGCCACGTTATGAACAACATATTTATAAATTTGCACTTCATCGGCTTTTAATACCATAGTATTAAAGCGACAGGCAATTTCGTTTTGACCACAAGTTGCAACTTCATGATGGTGTGCTTCAACGACTAAGCCCATATCTTCCATTACTAAACACATGGCAGAACGTAAATCTTGAGAAGAATCTACTGGCGAAACAGGGAAGTAGCCCCCTTTAACACCTGGGCGATGACCCATATTGCCCTCTTCATAACTCGTATCTGAATTCCATGCTGCTTCTTTATCATCAATAGAATACATAGCGCCATTCATTTTGGCACTATATTTAACATCATCAAAAACAAAAAATTCTGGTTCAGGGCCAATCAATACGGTATCAGCAATACCAGTGCTACGCATATATTCTTCTGCACGTTTAGCAACTGAACGAGGATCACGACTATAGCCTTGCATCGTTGTAGGCTCTAAAATATCACAACGAATATTTAACGTTACTTCTTCTGTAAAAGGGTCAAGTACTGCACTAGCCGCGTCAGGCATAAGTACCATGTCTGATTCATTTATACCTTTCCATCCAGCAATTGAAGAGCCGTCAAACATTTTACCGTCTTCAAAGAAGTCTTCATCTACTTGATGATATGGAATTGAAACATGTTGCTCTTTACCTTTTGAGTCAGTAAAACGTAAATCAACAAATTTAACATCATGCTCTTTAATTAAATCAAATACTGCTTGTGACATTGAAAGTCTCCAGTGTTAGTAAGTTCAGCTAAGGCTATATGGTTTTTATAAATTAAATCTAATGCGCTTCTAAAAGCCAATATCATGCCAAAGTTAAAATCATTGATTTTAAAGTCTTTTATTTATTCCTTTATTGTTTTTTGCACCATTTTGAATAATTAACGCCCTTTTTTGGTGCATTGTTTGATATTGGTGCATCTACGATAAGCAAGTTTTATCAAGCTTTAACCTATAAGTTCTTTTTAATTATTTAAAAAAACACAGCTGATAAAATACACCCGAGTAACTAAGTTAGCCAAGAAACCTTTGATAGAATAAAAATTAAACAAAAAATGCCAATACATGGGGGGCTAAGTAGTCTATAATACGCCACCTTGTAAAACCGTACGTGTATTTTGACTTTATTTAATGGAGTAAAAATAATACAAAAAGGTTTATTTTTAGATAAATTTATATAGACGAAATTAAATGACAAAGCCAATTGAAATCAGCAAGTTAAGAAATATTGCCATAATCGCTCACGTTGATCACGGTAAAACAACATTAGTAGATAAATTACTCGATCAATCAGGGACTTTAGATGCCCGTACTGGTCACGATGAACGTGTGATGGACTCAAACGATATTGAAAAAGAGCGTGGTATTACCATTCTTGCTAAAAATACCGCTATTAACTGGAACGATTATCGAGTAAATATCGTTGATACTCCGGGCCATGCTGATTTTGGTGGTGAAGTTGAGCGCGTTATGTCAATGGTTGACTCAGTATTGTTAATTGTTGATGCACAAGAAGGCCCAATGCCACAAACACGCTTTGTAACGCAAAAAGCCTTTGCACAAGGTTTAAAACCTATTGTTGTTATCAATAAAATTGATAAGCCTGGTTCGCGTCCTGATTGGGTTATGGATCAAATATTTGATTTGTTTGATAACTTAGGCGCGACTGATGAACAGCTTGATTTTAAAGTTGTTTATGCCTCTGCTATTAATGGCTGGTCTTCGCTAGATGGTGAAGTTGGCACGGACATGACGCCATTATTTGAAACAATTATCAAAGAAGTACCAGAACCTGATGCTGATGCCGATGGTTCATTTCAAATGCAAATTTCACAACTCGATTATAGTTCATATTTAGGTGTAATTGGTGTTGGTCGTGTTACTCGAGGTAGTGTAAAACCTAACCAGCAAGTAACAGTTACAGGTGCTAATGGTAAAGTTCATAATGGTAAAGTAGGTAAAGTATTTGGTTACTTAGGGCTTGATCGTAATGAAGCTGAAGTGGGTTATGCAGGTGATATTATCGCGGTTACAGGTTTGGGTGAGCTTAAAATTTCAGACACCATTTGTTGTCCAACTGAAGTTGAAGCATTACCTGCTTTATCGGTAGACGAACCAACGGTTACGATGACATTCCAAGTTAATACTTCACCTTTTTGTGGTAAAGAAGGTAAGTATGTAACGTCACGTAATATTTTAGAGCGACTGCAAAAAGAACTAATCCATAATGTTGCTTTACGTGTTGAAGAGACTCAAGATCCAGATAAATTTAAAGTATCGGGTCGTGGTGAATTACATTTAGGTATATTAATTGAAAATATGCGTCGTGAAGGTTATGAATTAGCGGTATCTCGTCCTGAAGTTATTATTCGTGAAGTTAATGGTGAAATTCAAGAACCTTATGAAACAGTAACCATTGATGTAGAAGAACAGCATCAAGGCAGCATCATGGAGCGCATGGGTATTCGTAAAGCTGAATTAACTGATATGGCGCCAGACGGCACAGGTCGTATTCGTATGGACTTTATTATGCCAAGTCGTGGTTTAATAGGCTTTCAAACTGAATTTATGACTTTAACTTCTGGTAGTGGTTTGATCTACCATACCTTCTTTGAATATGGCCCTCATAAAGGTGGTGACATTGGTCAGCGTCAAAACGGCGTGATGATCGCCAACGCTACTGGTAAAGCACTAACTAATGCGCTATTTAACTTACAATCACGTGGTCGTATGTTGATTGGTCACGGTGTTGAAATTTATGAAGGTCAAATTGTTGGTATTCATAATCGTGATAACGATTTAACGGTAAATGCCCTTAAAGGGAAACAGTTAACTAACGTACGTTCATCAGGTACTGATGAAGCGCAAGTATTAACGCCACCCATTGTTATGTCACTTGAGCAAGCATTAGAATTTATCGATAACGATGAATTAGTTGAAGTAACGCCTGAGAGCATTCGTATTCGTAAGAAATTCTTAAAAGAAAACGATCGTAAACGTGAAGGTCGTGGTATTAAATAATACTTCACCTAAAATGACATAATAAAAAACCGCTAAGTGAAAACAAAGCGGTTTTTTT
>WGGB01000068.1 GCA_015491935.1 Alteromonadaceae bacterium | reverse complement strand
CAAAGTTTACTGGTTACTTGCCGCTTACAAGAAATTAATCCCTACCATTACCTTGTTGATGTATTACAACGCATCAGCATGCACCCTGCATCAAAAGTTGAAGAACTTAGCCCTAGAATTTGGAAAGAAAAATTCGGCGATAATTTTTTAACGTCAGATTTGGCTTAAATGGGGTGATCTAACCCCATAATGATTGCTTACGTTTGTCCATCAACAGGAGCCACCGAAGCACTTGTTTCACCTGTTATGAATATGGAAGTAATGGATCAACATTTAGCATTAATCTCTCAAAAAACTGAAGCAGGTAGGCACGCAGTACTTATTGTAGATGGTGCAGCATGGCATCAACCTTATTTAGCCGATAAATATAGCAATTTAACGATCATTAAGTTGTCTCCTTATTCACCAGAACTAAATCCAATAGAGCAAGTATGGAGTTGGTTGCGGCAACATCATTTAGCCAATAGATGTTTTCAAGGATATGAAGTTATAGTCGATGCCTGCTCAGATGCATGGAACTCGTTTGTTAGATATATTGTGTAAATAAAAATATTTATGATTAATTTCTGGTATTCACCTTTGGCTTTTTATAGAATGCTGCTCTCTTTATCTCGAGCCATAACTCAGCAGGATAGAGTATTTTCATCCGGAAGGGGCGTAATAGAAAGAGGGAGTTGTGAACTCTAAATTAATATAGAGCTTTTATATGTAAGCGTTAGTGATAACTTTAGCTTAATAACAAAAAATGACCACCCGTAGCTCATTTGGATAGAGCACCATCCTCCGGAGATGGGGGTAGTGAGTTCGAATCTCACCGGGTGGGCCAACCTTAAAACATTACTTTGAGACAGGGATTATCAATATTCTCAACTTAAAGAATTAGAATGTAAAATCATACATCAATGAAGTGGTAAGAATCGTTTCTTTAATTGCTAGCTCCTCTAACTAAATATTGACAATTTTGAGTTCGAATTTTGGTAGTTATACCATTTTGATTAAATTTGTGATCTAATTACATTTATTTATCATGTATCAGTATTACAACGAATGACTCCTTTTGATCACATTGACTTTAAACCTCTTATTGCTAAAGAAACTAACGGACGTATGCGTGTTCGTTTAATGGCACTTTCTCACATTAAAGAAGGCGCTAATAATGCACAAGCAGCAAGAAACCTCCATATCAGCCGCCGAAGTGTTAACGATCGGGTCAAAAGGTTTTATGAAAATGGTCTTGATGGGCTAAAAGAGAAACCTCGCTCTGGTCGACCCTGCGCCTTAAATGGCTCACAACTTGCTCAGCTAGGCGAATATGTTCGCAATAACAGTATTAAAGAAAATGGTGGCAGACTATCAGACTTAAAGCTGAAACTCTTGCTACTTATATTGCCCAAGAGTTTAAGGTGGAGTACACGATTTTTAATGTGTACCGATTGCTTCATCAGTTAAACTTTTCTTGGATCACTAGTCGCTCTAGGCATCCTAAACAATCAGATAAAATTCAAGAGGATTTTAAAAAAATTCGAAATGGAAATGATCCTGACGACCCCGTGGAATGTCAGGGTTAAAAATGTTGATGTATGGTTCCAAGATGAAGCACGTTTTGGGCAGCAGAATACGACTACAAGGCTCTGGGCGGAAAAAGGGACACGACTAAGAGCGGTAAAGCAACAGCAATTTGAATATACCTATTTATTTGGTGCAGTATGTCCAGCAACAGGTGATACAGAAGCATTGATAGCGCCATGCATGAATATGGATGTTATGGAGAAACACCTTGAATTGATATCCAAAAAAGTACCAAAGGGTCGTCATGGTGTGCTCGTTGTTGATGGTGCGGCTTGGCATCAACCTTATTTAGCAGATAAATTCGATAATTTATCAATCATTAAATTACCCCCGTACTCGCCAGAGTTGAATCCGATAGAGCAAGTTTGGCAATGGTTAAGGCAAAATGAGCTAGCAAATAGATGCTTCAAGGGTTACGACGATATTGTTGATGAATGCAGCAGAGCTTGGAATGTTTTTATATCTGATGCCTCTAGGGTGATGAAACTATGCTCTAGAGACTGGATAAAAGTGGGAAGTTAATTAATGCAATTGGTATAACCAGTAAGTGCATAAATAGAAAGTGAATCTAAAAGTGGGTATGATGTTTTAACAAAAATAGAACTTTGCACATCTACATCTTCAGAAGATTTGTATTCTGTTAAGTTCGCATCGCTCCAATTATTGGAATAGCCTGAAATTCCTCCGCTAAATCTAGCTTCTATGTCAAAGTATTCATTGTATTGGTAGCCTAATAGAATCCCTGCTGTATCAAAGTTACGTCCACTCATAGGTTTAGTTTTCTGTATGGTATATATAACACCACCATACCAATGGTCATTTGCCGTTGCTATAAATGGCTGAGATGCAAATAAACTTAAGATTGTAGTTGATAAGAGTTTTTTCATTTTAATCCTTTATTTTTAGATAGTACAACTACATAGTTGCGCGTTAAATTACAAAGAAGGGGATTATACAGTACATACCTGAATAGTTACTGAACGTAATAGAATATTTTTATTGATACCAAACACTAATAACAAGCGTCGCTGGAAACCACGATCCCCAACTTTTACTCTGGTAAATCTTTTAATTTACCTATTATTAATATTTGTTGCAATTAAATTTTACTGCAT
>WGGB01000067.1 GCA_015491935.1 Alteromonadaceae bacterium | reverse complement strand
CCCAAATACACAATGAATATTACAAAGTCAGCAAAGCAATTTGTTTTACCTGGCAGGCGAGAGCGGCTATATCCGAGAGTGCTGAAGTGTTCAAAGAATAGATACCCTGTTAAAAGTAAAAATGCCGTTCACCTTAAGTGAACGGCATTACCCAAAGGCGCTTTTTTTATGAGTGTTTTTTGATGCTCATTTTGTGGAGTGATAAAACTACATTCTTTCCATCGTTTCAATGCCTAGCACATCTAAACCTTGTTTTAAGGTTTTAGCAATTAACTGACAAAGCGCTAAGCGCGATTGCTTAACCGTATTGCTAACATCCTCTTTTAAAATAGGACAGGCTTCATAAAAAGTCATGTAAAGACTCGCTAACTCATATAAATAGTTACATAACAAATTAGGGGTACATTCGCTTATAACGGCATCTAATACTTCTTCAAACTGTAATAACTTAACAGCAAGGGCTTTTTCTTGTGGCTGAACAATATTGAACGATGTTGCGACATCTTTGCTGTCTATACCCGCTTTGTTAAATATACTTTGAATACGTGCATAAGCATATTGTAAGTAAGGTGCGGTTGCGCCTTCAAAACTGAGCATAGTTTTCCAGTTAAAGATGTAATCGCTGGTACGGTTTTTTGATAAATCGGCAAATTTAACCGCGCCAATACCTACTTTTTTCGCAATTTCTGTTAATTGTTCATCACTGTAATCAGGTTTTTTTTCTTTAATTAATTCTGTTGCGCGTACAACGGCTTCATCTAATAATTCTGCTAATTTTATCGTGCCACCGGTACGGGTTTTAAAAGGTTTGCCATCGTTACCCATCATCATGCCAAATGGGCAATGATCATAGCCAACAGACTCAGGTAAAAAGCCAGCCTTGCGAGCGACAATTTCTACTTGTTTAAAGTGTAGAGCTTGACGAGCATCAGTAAAAATAATGATGCGATCAGCATTTAATTTGCCGCTACGATAGCGACAAGCGGATAAATCGGTAGTAGCATACAAATAACCACCTCCAGACTTTTGCACAATAAATACCGAAGGTTCGCCCGCCTTGTTAGCCATTTCATCAATAAAAACAACTATGGCACCTTGATCAGCAACCGCTATTCCTTTAGCAAGTAATTCTTCAACCACTTTAGGTAAATCATCGTTGTAGGCACTTTCACCCATGATATCTGCACGGGTTAATGTGACATTTAATTTTTGGTAAATATCTTCACTATGTTTAATTGAAATATCAATAAACTGTTGCCAAAGTTTTGCACAATTAGTATCACCACCTTGTAGTTTTACCACATACTCACGAGCGCGATCGGCAAAGCCATCTTCTTTATCAAAGCGAATTTTAGCTTCACGATAAAAGTTTTCTAAATCGCTTAAGGCGGTTTCAGCCACTTCATTGGCTTGTAACTTATCGTTTAAGTGAGCGAGTAACATACCAAATTGTGTGCCCCAATCGCCCATATGATTTTGGCGAATAACCTTGTCACCACGTAATTCTAATGCACGCACTACCGCATCACCAATAATGGTTGAACGCAAATGTCCCACGTGCATTTCTTTAGCAAGATTAGGCGCTGAATAATCAACCACAACGGTTTGTTGTTTATCTGTGGGTGTCGAACCGCGTTGAGTAATGCCTAAATTTTTATCAATATTGGTTTGCGCTAATTGTGTGGCTAACCAACTTGGTGCTAAGTGAATATTAATAAAACCAGGACCCGCTAACTCTATTTTGTCAGCAATGTTATTAAAGTTGTCATCAAGGGCTAATTGCTCAACTACTTTGGTGGCGAGTTCGCGTGGATTTGTTTTTAACTTTTTCGCTGCACCCATCACGCCATTGGCTTGATAGTCACCAAACTGTGGTCGATTTGATACGCTGATCGCAGGGTTAGTATCTTCGGGCAAACCTACTGCTACCATAGCGGCACTGATTTTTTTTGCTAAAATTTGTTTAATATTCATAATCTATTCTTAATTTATGGTAACTATATTGTAGGTCGACACGAGCGGAGCAAGGCTCGACAAATGTCATCGTAAATAGAATGTCGCAGCAAGCAGCGACCTACAAAATCTATTTTTAAATTTAATGTTCACGAGTCGCAAAAAACTTAATGTCTGGGTTTCTTTCCAAGGCTAAACTCAAATTAACCATAGTTGGCGCAATATAAGTTAAGTTATCACCACCATCTAATGCCAAATTATCAAAGGCTTTTTTCTTGAATTGCTCTAACGTGCGCTCATCATCACAAGTACACCAGCGCGCACTGGCAATACTGATCGGTTCATAAATCGCATCGACTTTGTATTCTGTTTTCAAGCGTTGTACTACCACTTCAAATTGTAGAACACCAACTGCACCAACAATCATTTCGTTAGAATTAAATGGACGAAATACTTGTACTGCGCCTTCTTCTGATAATTGGATCAAGCCTTTTTGTAATTGTTTCGCTTTTAAAGGATCGCGCAAACGAATACGACGAAACATTTCAGGAGCAAAGTTTGGAATACCCGTAAATTTCAGCATTTCGCCTTCGGTGAACGAGTCACCAATTTGAATACTACCATGATTATGTAAACCAATAATATCGCCTGCATAAGCTTGTTCAACATTACTGCGATCGCCCGCCATAAAGGTTACTGCATCAGCAATTTTTATATCTTTGCCAGTGCGTACCTGTTTCATCTTCATACCTTTTTCATACTTGCCTGAACAAATACGCATAAAAGCAATGCGGTCACGATGTTTTGGATCCATATTCGCTTGAATTTTAAAAATAAAGCCTGAAAATTTTTCTTCCTCAGCATGAACTTCTCGTACATCTGTTTTTCGAGGTAAAGGTTTAGGTGCCCATTGAGTTAAACCATCAAGCATATGATCAACGCCAAAGTTCCCTAAAGCGGTACCAAAAAATACTGGTGTTAATTCACCTTTTAAAAATTCATCTATATTAAATTCGTGTGATGCGCCAATAACTAGCTCTAATTCTTCACGCAAATCATCGGCATAGTTGCCAATGGCTACATCTAATTCAGGGTTGTTTAAACCTTTTATAACACGTTTTTCTTGAATGGTATGCCCTTGGCCTGATTGATACAAAATTGTTTCATCATCAATAATGTTATACACACCTTTAAATTCTTTACCCATGCCAATAGGCCACGTAATTGGCGAGCATTTTATTTTTAAAACTTCTTCAACTTCATCCATGACTTCCATTGGATCACGCACATCACGATCCATTTTATTCATAAACGTAATAATTGGCGTATCACGTAATCGGGTGACTTCCATCAATTTAATCGTACGTTGCTCAACACCTTTAGCAACATCAATGACCATTAAGCACGAATCTACCGCAGTAAGTGTGCGGTAGGTATCTTCGGAGAAATCTTCATGTCCTGGAGTATCAAGTAAGTTTACTAAGCAATCGTTATAGGGAAATTGCATCACCGAGGTAGTAATTGAAATACCACGCTCTTTTTCCATTTCCATCCAGTCAGACTTTGCATGTTGACCTGATTTTTTACCTTTTACCGTACCTGCCCTTTGTAAAGCTTGACCAAATAAAAGCACTTTTTCAGTGATCGTGGTTTTACCCGCATCAGGATGCGAAATAATGGCGAAAGTGCGACGTAAATCGACTTCTTGCTGTTGTAGCGACATGCAAATTACCTGTTAAAAAAACGTGAGATGAAAATAAATTTTTAAAGCGCGATATTATAGCGAAATATTGACTATAGAGCAGCAATTAATCGTTAAATGAACAATATTAGGAAAAATATCAAGGTTACATTTGTAATTGTTAATTACGATAAACAAATTAATGGAGTTAATATGATACGGTTAAACTCATCACAATAGCATCTTCATAACCAAAACCTTTAGCGCTGGGGTAATAACCTGTGCGGCGACTGATCTCGATAAAACCATTGTTCATATAGAGCATTTGTGCGGCAATATTACTGGCGCGTACCTCTAAAAACACTTTGCTTGCTTGCAGATTTTTTACTTGTTGTAAAAATTGCAACAGCAGTGCTTTACCATAACCTTTGCCTTGTAATGACGGATCAACACAAATATCCATTAGTGTGGCTTCACCCGCGACATGATCGCCCACATAAAAACCGATAACATCGTTGTTATTATCTTTGGCATATTCACTAAAATAACGTCCACCAATACAGCTTTTAAAGGTGTTTTCACTCCACGGGTGCGAATGACAGTTATTTTCTATCAACATTAATTGTTTAACGTCAGCGGTGGTAATTGGGGTGTAACTTAAAGTATTCATTACTGTACTTCTTGCGAATTTTGCTTATGACTGGATTGCTTTTGTATCGCTTGCCAGAGTGCGCTTTTTAAGGTGGCTGATTGTGCAATAACAGCTAAGTGAGGTGTCGTTATTGTATTTTTAGTAAAACTTATCTGTTTAGTTGCTGTAAATTGCCAAATAAGATCTTTAAATATTAATTTGTTATCTATTAACTCAACTTCTTCGCCGAATAGTTGCAAGCTTAATAAAATATCATTAAATATTGATTGTTGTTTTAAATTTGCTAAATCAATATTTATAGCTTGAGTTGTCGTGTGTGTGACGACTGATCTCATATTGTCTGAGTTAGCACTAACTTGATTCTCAATATTGTCATTATTTTTTGGAAATGAAGGTAATTCGTCTGTATTTGTTTGCTGTCTTCTTTGAGGTGTCGTTTTGGTTGATAATACACGACGCTGCCAAAGGGAAATTCCCATTTCTGATAACAAGGTAAATTGGCGTTGGCTTATGGTCATGATCAAGCAATATATCAAAGGAAATTATGGCTAATAATGCCAGATTTTATAACAAGGGAACATAGATAAAATAAAAGATATTGAAAATACTTTGTAGATAAAATAAAAGTAGATAAGAAAATGGCAGGGGTAGAGAGATTCGAACTCCCAACACCCGGATTTGGAATCCGGTGCTCTACCAATTGGAGCTATACCCCTGCAATGGCTGAGCATTATACTTAAGCTCAGCACAAGGTAAAGACAAAATTTACCTTAAATGATTGTTTGCTGTTTTATTGAACATTTTAGTTGTCTTTTACTGTATTTAACGCTTAAAACGAATTTCATCAGGATACGGAAATACGTCTTCATAGACACCATTGGCAACATTTTGCTGGCATTGTTGCCAAAAGCTTGCCTCGAATAAATCGGCATGGTGTTTGGCAAAAGCAGCGCGATACTTTAAATTTGCTAAGGCAAAGGTGGCGAGTTCTTCGGGAAACATATCACCGGGTTCTACGGTGTACCAAGGTTCGCTAGCGTAAATTTGTTCTTCAGTCACCGCTTTTGGTTTTACTCTAAAGTTAACTTCGTTCATGTAGGTGATTTCATCGTAATCATAAAAAATCACCCGACCATGACGTGTTACCCCAAAGTTTTTTAATAACATATCACCTGGGAATATGTCAGCAGCAATTAGTTGTTTAATTGCTTTACCATAGCCATAAAGCGCATCTTCCATTTGTTCGTCATTTGCATTGGCTAGGTATATATTTAGTGGAGTCATTTTACGTTCTATATAAAGATGTTCGATGATCACTAAATCATCTTCAAAGCGAATAATAGATGGTGCTACCTTTAATAGTTCGGTTAATAATTCTTCGCTAAATCTATTTTTAGGAAAGGCGACTTCAGAATATTCCATGGTGTCAGCCATACGACCCACTCTATCGTGCAGTTTTACCAAACGGTATTTTTCTTTTACCTGTTTTTTTGTCACGTTTTTAGTCGGCGAAAACTTATCTTTAATAATTTTAAATACATAGGGATAAGAGGGTAATGTAAACACCGACATCACCATGCCTTTTATACCGGCAGCAAGTTCTAATTTATCGTCACTTTGGGCAAGATGATTTAAAAAATCACGATAAAATTGAGTTTTTCCCTGTTTATGAAAACCAATTGAAGCATATAAATCGGCGCGAGTTTTATGGGGAATAAGGCGTTGTAAAAAGTTAACTAGTGCATAAGGATGCTGACAATCAACAAAAAAGTAGGCGCGTGCAAAACCAAATACTACCGCCATGTGTTCTTCATCGGTTAATAGCGCGTCTATGTGTAATTTCCCTTGTTCTTTATCCGCTGCTTTTTTATTCGCAATAGCGACAATAAAAGGGGTTTCACCCGCAGGAGAAACAACGCGACCAATAATGTATGCGCCTTTATTACGATAAAAAACATGATCGAGCATATCAAACTGTAATTCTTCTAATTTATAGCGGGTTTTCTCTGCTTGCTGGCGAAAAGCTTGAATAATACAACTAATATCAGCCCGTAAATTTTGATATGGAATATTAAAATTAGGACGCGTTAAAATTTCTTCAATGGTGTTAGCTAAACCTTTTTCGGCAGGATGAAAGCTGGTATAAATAGTTGCTTTAGGGGTTATTTTACTGCCAACAGCACTTTCGACAAAAATAAAACCATTGTGATAATATTTTCGTTCAAACAAATGACAAAACACTGAATTATAAAAAGTTTCAGCGAGTTCTGGTTGGTTATGTGTTTTTAATAATTCGATATAAATTTGTTTTATTTGTTGCCACAGCGATTGATCTAGCTGTTTAATGGCGAAATCTTGTTTTAGTGTGGTAAGCGTTTCGTTTACGCGTAATTCGTAAAAGTCGGTGCGTTCACGTGCGGCTTTTTGTATTTGTGCCCATTGGCATTGTTCAAATCGTTGTTGCGCGCTGCGGGTTATTTCGCTATATAAAAATATATGACGGTCAAAGCCATTAAGTAAGGTTTTAGCAATGGCATAAGCAAGGTTTTTCATGGCGCACTCTCTTATATAACTAAAGTTCAAACAACTGTTTAAATATCATAGCGCAAATACATTAAATAGTGCGCTATTTTTACTGGATAATCACTATAAATACATTTCATTATCTATAATTAGTCTTGCCTAAGTCGCGTTTTTAAACATAGTTTTACTTGCTTTTAAGGGCGATGCCCACTAGACTAGCGCGGTTTTTAATCAGCCTTTTGTAGTTCAAATTATTATGCGTGTAGCCGACTTTTCTTTTAACTTACCTGAACACTTAATTGCCCGTTATCCTAAAGCAGAACGTACCGCTAGCCGACTTATGTCTTTAGAGGGGAATTCTGGTGAACTACAAGATCTTAATTTTACAGATATTGTTGATAAATTATCCCCCGGTGATTTGTTAGTTTTTAACAATACTCGCGTTATTCCTGCTCGTATGTTTGGTCAAAAATCTAGTGGCGGTAAAATTGAAGTATTAGTTGAAAGAGTGTTAGACGATAAGCGTTTTTTGGCGCATATTCGTGCCAGTAAATCACCTAAAGCGGGCGCTAAGTTAACGTTAGAAAATAAAGTTGATGCCACTATGTTAGGTCGTCATGGTGCGTTATTTGAGCTTGAAATTCAAGGTACAGATAATGTATTACAAGTACTTGAAGATATTGGTCATATGCCTTTGCCGCCTTATATTGACCGCCCTGATGAAGACAGTGACAAAGAGCGTTATCAAACCGTTTATAATGAAAAACCTGGTGCGGTAGCAGCACCCACCGCAGGTTTGCATTTTGATGATGACCTAATGGCAAAAATAAAAGCAAAAGGTGTGAATTTTGCCTTTGTTACCTTGCACGTTGGTGCTGGTACTTTTCAGCCAGTAAAAGTAGATGAAATTAAAGATCACATTATGCACGCTGAATATGTTGAAGTGCCTAAAGAGGTGGTTGAGCAAATAAAGCAAACTAAAGCCAATGGCGGACGAATTATTGCGGTAGGTACGACTTCGGTACGATCCTTAGAAAGCGCGGCCAAAGCCTCAACAAAAGAAGGTGAGCACTTTGCGGTTGAAGACTTACAAGAATTTTATGCTGATACCGATATTTTTATTACTCCAGGTTATCAATTTAAGTTAATTGATGGCTTATTAACTAATTTTCATTTATCCGAATCAACACTCTTAATGCTAGTGAGCGCTTTTGCGGGTTATGACAATATTATGTGTGCGTATCAGCACGCTATTGAACAAGAATATCGCTTTTTTAGCTATGGCGATGCGATGTTTTTAACGAAAAAAGATTAGGAAGTTAATCCTTTTGTCGCAGTAGGACAATATGCTCCTGCATTGTCTAATAAGTTACGTCCGTGTAACGTAAGCGGCGACCTACATTGAACTCTATTTTGTAGGTCGACACGAGCGCAGCGAGGCTCGACAAAAAACGAACAATTTGAAAATTTACAACCAACAACCATCGGCCTGTTTTGCTGATAGGTAGGAAAATATGACAGACAAACCACTAATAACGAAAGATACAAAAAGCACACCACAAAAAATGAAATATGAGCTAATCACCACCGACGGTAAAGCGCGTCGTGGCCGTTTAACCTTTGCGCGTGGTACGATAGAAACACCAGCCTTTATGCCTGTTGGTACTTATGGTACGGTAAAAGGAATGAAAACCGAAGACGTGAAAGCAATTGGCGCTGAAATTATCTTAGGTAATACCTTTCATTTAATGTTGCGCCCCGGTACTGATATTATCGAACAACATGGCGGTTTACATGGTTTTATGAATTGGGATAAGCCTATTTTAACCGATTCAGGTGGTTTTCAAGTCTTTAGCCTAGGTAAAATGCGTAAAATCACTGAAGAAGGCGTACGTTTTAGCTCGCCCGTGAATGGTGAAAAAATCATGTTAACGCCAGAGCGCTCAATGGAAGTTCAACGTAGTTTAGGTTCAGATATTGTGATGATATTTGACGAATGTACGCCGTTTCCAGCGACATATAAAGAAGCTAAAGACTCAATGGAGTTGTCATTACGTTGGGCGCAACGCTCTAAAAACGGTCATGGCGATAATCCATCTGCGTTATTTGGTATTGTTCAAGGCGGTATGTATGAAGACTTGCGTGAAGTGTCTGTAAACGGTTTAACAGCGATTGGTTTCGACGGTTATGCTATTGGCGGTTTGTCAGTAGGTGAGCCCAAAGAAGAAATGATTAAAATATTAGATCATACCACGCCCTTGATACCTGAAGATAAGCCCCGATATCTGATGGGAGTTGGTAAGCCTGAAGATTTAGTTGAAGGTGTACGTCGCGGCATTGATATGTTTGATTGTGTAATGCCAACACGTAATGCTCGTAATGGCCACTTATTTGTTACTAACGGCGTGATTAAATTGCGTAATTCTCGTTATAAAACAGATACTAGCCCATTAGATGCTGAATGTGATTGTTACACTTGTAAGAATTATTCGCGTGCTTATTTACATCATTTAGATAAGTGTAAAGAAATTTTAGGATCGCAATTAAATACTATTCATAACTTACGTTTTTATCAACGAGTCATGAAAGGTTTGCGTGATGCTATTGAGCAAGGTAAATTAGACGACTTTGTTAGCGAATTTTACGCGTTAAGAGATTTACCCGTTCCAGAATTAAAATTATAGAAGGGGATTTATTCCCGAATATTTTCGGTTTAATCTTACATTGTGTTTGACCGAAAATAAAAGTTAACCATTTTATTTATAAGAAAAAGTAGAGGAAACTATGAGTTTATTTATTAATGAAGCACACGCAGCAGCAGGCCCAGCACCAGCAGCAGGCGGCGGTATGGAAATGATTATTATGTTAGCGGTATTTGGTGCCGTGTTTTATTTTATGATCTATCGTCCACAAGCAAAGCGTGTAAAAGAGCATAAAGGCTTAATGTCGGCATTATCAAAAGGTGACGAAGTGTTAACACAAGGCGGCATTGTGGGTAAAATTGTAAAAGTTTCTGATGAAAAAGATTTTATGGTGATCAGTATTACTGAAGGCACTGAAGTAACTATTCAAAAGTCTGCAGTATCAGCTGTATTGCCAAAAGGCACAATGAAATCACTATAATAGTAGGTCGAGGCTAGCCTCGATAATACTCTATTTATAAAACCTTAAAAATAAACATAAGGATACGCAGGTGTTAAATAAATACCCATTATGGAAAACACTCATGGTGCTATTTATAGTTGCCATTGGTGCTCTATACGCACTACCCAATATTTACGGTAAGGCTCCTTCCGTACAAATAGCTGGTTTACGTGGTGTTGAAGTTAATAATGCTATGCTCGATAAAGTGCGCACTGATTTAACGAGCGAAAAAATTAAATTTACAAAAATTACCTTAGAAAAAGGACAAATTCTTGTTCGTTTTCCTGATACGGCTGATCAAATTCATGCGCGTGATGTATTACATGATAAATACAAAGAAAACTATTCTATAGCACTTAATTTAACACCTGAAACTCCCGAATGGTTAGCTGCTATTGGTGGTGAACCAATGAAGTTAGGGTTAGATCTAAGTGGTGGTGTTAGCTTTTTAATGGAAGTTAACATGAAAGAAGCTATTGCCAAAGCGTATCAAAGCATGATTGGCGATTTTCGTAATGATTTACGCAATGAAAAAATTCGTTACCGTAGCATAAAAGAGTTTTCGGCTATTGATCAAGCGGATGGCGTTAAAATTGTTTTTCGTAAACCTGAAGATTTAAAAGCGGCATACGAACTATTAAAAAAACGCTATCGTGATTATATTTTTCTTGAAAATAAAAACCAATTAAATTTATTAGTGCGTATGACTGAGCAAAAGCTTAAAGAAACGCGTGAATATGCACTTCAGCAAAATATTACCATTATTCGTAATCGAGTTAACGAATTAGGGGTTGCCGAACCGTTAGTACAGCGTCAAGGTAAAAAGAATATTATTATTGAGTTACCGGGTGTACAAGACACAGCAAAAGCAAAAGAAATACTTAACGCGACAGCAACGATTGAATTTAAAATGGTTGACCAAGAAGGTGATTTAGGTAATGCTCTTAAAGGTCGCGTACCAGGTAGTTCACAATTACTTTATAGCCGCGATGGTAAACCAACGTTAGTGAAAAAACGCATCATGCTAACTGGTGATCATATTATTGACGCTAATTCAGGTTTTGATGAATATTCACGTCCACAAGTAAATATTACCTTAGACTCTGCGGGTGGTAGTAAATTTTCTAACGCCACTAAAAATAACATTGGCAAACCTATGGCAACTGTTTTTATTGAATACAAAGGCACTGATAAAAAAGATAAAGATGGCAACCTTATTTTCAAAAAACACGAAGAAATTATTTCAGTAGCCACTATTCAAGCACGTTTAGGTAAAAAATTCCGTATTACTGGTGCGGGTACCATTGGTGAAGCACATGATTTAGCATTATTACTTCGTGCTGGAGCCTTAATTGCACCTGTATCTATTGTTGAAGAGCGCACTGTTGGCCCAACATTAGGTGCTGAAAATGTTCAAGTAGGCTTTCAAGCTATTATGCTGGGCTTTGGCTTAGTGGTTATTTTTATGCTGGTTTATTATCGCGCCTTTGGTTTAGTGGCTAATTTAGCGCTTGTGGCTAACTTAGTGTTAATTGTTGGTATTATGTCGTTAATACCAGGAGCAACATTAACACTACCAGGCATGGCAGGTATTGTGTTAACGGTTGGTATGGCGGTTGATGCTAATGTACTAATATTCGAACGTATTCGCGAAGAAATGCGTGAAGGAAAAACCGTGCAAAAAGCGATTCATCAAGGTTATGAAGCGGCAATGTCAACAATATTTGATGCTAATATTACCACTTTAATCGCAGCATTAATTTTATTTACTATCGGTGCTGGTCCTATCAAAGGTTTTGCAATAACTTTATCTATTGGTATTTTAACTTCAATGTTTACCGCTGTTGTTGGTACTCGTGCTGTTGTTAATATTATTTGGGGCGGAAAATCCCTCAAGACGTTGCCAATTTAGGCTCATTTTTAGTAGGAATTATTATGGAAATTTTTAGAATGAAAAATACCATACCTTTTATGCGCCATCAAAAGGCTGCTTTGGTATTTAGTATTTTAATGATGTTAACCGCCGCAATAACATTATTTGTTGATAAATTAAACTTTGGTTTAGATTTTACTGGTGGCACCTTAATTGAAGTGGGCTTAGAAAAAGCGGCCGATCTTAAACAAGTACGTCAAATAATGACTGATAATGGTTATCCTGATGCAGTAGTGCAGTTTTACGGTACCAGTCGTGATATTGTTATTCGTTTAGCTGAACGTAAAGGCATTAAAGCCTCAATGTTAGGTAATAAAATATTTGATATTTTGAAGAAAGAAACAGGACAAGAAGTCAACATGCGTCGTATCGAGTTTGTTGGTGCGAGTGTGGGTAATAATCTAAAAGAGCAGGGCGGTTTAGCTATGCTAACCGCATTAATTTGTATATTAATGTATGTTGCTTTTCGCTTTGAATGGCGTTTTGCGGTTGGTTCGGTTATAGCGCTATTTCACGACGTTATTTTAACGGTGGGTTTGTTTTCATTGTTAGGGTTAGAATTTGATTTAACCGTATTAGCGGCTATTTTAGCGGTAATAGGTTATTCACTTAATGATACCATTGTGGTGTCAGATCGTATTCGTGAAAACTTTCGTAAATTGCGTAATAAAACGCCCGCTGAAGTTATTGATATATCGTTAACACAAACGCTAAGTCGTACTATGATCACTTCATTAACGACTATTTTGGTGCTATTAGCATTATTCTTAAAAGGCGGTGAAT
>WGGB01000066.1 GCA_015491935.1 Alteromonadaceae bacterium | reverse complement strand
TTACCGTTTAGTTCTTTCTTTGTTATCGGCATGATCATTTGGGCCGTACGTACTAAGAAACCAGAACAAGTAGAGAAGGATTAAACTCATGGAACATTATATAAGTTTATTTGTTAAAACCATCTTTATTGAAAATATGGCATTAAGCTTTTTTCTTGGTATGTGTACCTTTTTGGCCGTATCAAAAAAAGTTAGTACAGCAATTGGTTTAGGGGTTGCAGTTACTGTTGTACTTGCTTTAGCGGTTCCTGCTAACCAAGTTATTTATCAAGCAATTTTAGCACCGGGTGCGTTAGATTCTCTGATGGGTATAACTGATCCTGCGAAATCAATTGATTTAAGTTTTTTATCTTTTATCACCTACATTGGTGTTATCGCAGCATTGGTACAAATTTTGGAAATGATTTTAGATAAATATTTTCCTGCGTTGTACCAAGCGCTTGGTATTTTCTTACCGCTAATTACTGTTAACTGTGCCATTTTTGGTGCGGTATCTTTTATGGTAGCTAAAAACTTAGATTTTGGTGAAAGTATCGTTTACGGTATTGGTAGTGGTATGGGTTGGATGTTAGCAATTGTATTAATGGCGGGAATTCGTGAAAAAATGAAATACTCAGACGTGCCAGATGGCTTGAAAGGTTTAGGTATTACGTTTATTACTGCAGGACTAATGGCGTTCGGATTTTTATCGTTCGGTGGTATCTCTCTGTAAGGTTTATGTTGCTTAGTGATCGATGATCACTAAGCCTTTTGATAATTAAAAAGGAAAAGTCGATGGAAATTATTCTCGGCATATCGATGTTTACCGCGATAGTTCTAGCGTTAGTGTTGGTGATTTTATTTGCTAAATCTAAGCTAGTTTCTACAGGTGATGTCACAATTAGTATAAATGGTGACCCAGAAAAAGCTGTAGTAACAGCGGCGGGTGGTAAGTTATTAGGGGCTTTGGCTGACAATGGTATTTTTGTACCATCAGCGTGTGGCGGTGGTGGCACATGTGGACAATGTCGTGTACGTGTAAAGTCTGGTGGTGGTGATATTTTACCAACCGAAGAAGGTCATATTAATAAGCGTGAAGCTAAAGAAGGTTGTCGTCTTTCATGTCAAGTTGCGGTTAAGCAAGACATGGATATTGTATTAGATGATGAGATTTTTGGTGTTCAACAATGGGAATGTGAAGTTATCTCTAATGATAATAAAGCAACCTTTATTAAAGAGCTTAAATTACAAATTCCTAATGGTGAATCAGTACCGTTTAGAGCGGGTGGTTATATTCAAATTGTTGCGCCACCGCATCATGTTAAATATAAAGACTTTGACATAGCTGATCAATATAAAGGCGATTGGAATCACTTTGGTTTCTTCGATGTTGAATCAAAAGTAGATACTGAAACCTTGCGTGCTTATTCAATGGCAAATTATCCAGAAGAAGAAGGTATTATTATGCTGAATGTGCGTATAGCTACGCCACCTCCTGGAAAGTTACATTTACCAGCAGGTAAAATGTCATCATATATCTTTAGCCTTAAGCCAGGAGATAAAGTCACTATTTCAGGGCCATTTGGTG
This sequence comes from Alteromonadaceae bacterium, assembly GCA_015491935.1. GTDB lineage: Bacteria > Pseudomonadota > Gammaproteobacteria > Enterobacterales > Alteromonadaceae. Next base: position 9,178 of record WGGB01000066.1, on the reverse strand, counting down.
AATTCTTTGCTAAAGATACTGATGCTGAAATGGTGTTTGTTGGTGGTGGTGCAGGTATGGCACCAATGCGTTCACATATATTTGATCAACTTAAGCGTTTAAAAACTAAGCGTAAAATGAGTTATTGGTACGGTGCACGTTCAGCACGCGAAGTATTTTATCAAGAAGATTTCGATGGTTTAGCACGCGATAATGATAATTTTGAGTGGCATATTGCACTTTCAGATCCGCAACCTGAAGATAATTGGGATGGTTTAACAGGATTTATTCATAACGTATTGTATGAACAATATTTGAAAGATCATGAAGCACCAGAAGATTGTGAGTTTTATATGTGTGGGCCACCAATGATGAGTGCTGCGGTTATTGATATGTTGAAAGATCTCGGTGTAGAAGATGAGAATATTCTTCTAGATGACTTCGGCGGCTAATATTTTACTTTAAGCTTGCCTATTGTCACTATTTCATCGTTGGATGTACTCATTGACTAGCGTCAACTCCGTGCATTCGCCTTGAACTAGCACCAATATTCAGCGCTTAAATTCAAAATATAAAATTGATTTCAAAAATATAAAAAAGGCGAATACTGTTTCAGTATTCGCCTTTTTTAATGGTAAAATATAGCCGTATTTTTGTCATCCTGAACTTGTTTCAGGATCTACTAAAGTGATCACTATAAATGAATAAACCAGTGAAATTTATCCTAACAAGCTTTGCTTTTTTATCACTTACTTTGTTAACCGCGTGTTCAAAGCAAACAGATGATGCCAATAAAGTGACTGAAGTATTACTACAAGGTAATACTATGGGCACAACTTACCATGTAAAAATTGTTGCTACTGAGCAGCAAGTTAAAGATAAAAAAGTTCATGCTGATATCGATGCTTTGCTCAAGCAAGTTAATCAGCAAATGTCGACTTATATCCCCGATTCTGAACTTTCGCGTTTTAATAAAAACTTAACTACTGAGCCAGTCAAGATTAGTGAAGGGCTGCGTGAAGTTATCGCCGAGTCAATTCGTTTAGGTAAACTTAGCCATGGTAAACTTGATATCACGGTTGGTCCTTTGGTTAATTTATGGGGCTTTGGACCTGACTTTCATCCTGATAAAGTTCCAAGTCCAGAAGTTGAGGCTGCCGCACGCAAGCGTATTGGTTTAGATAAACTCTCATTAAATGGCAATATGTTACGTAAAAGTATTCCAGATCTCTATATTGATTTATCGACGACGGCTAAGGGTTATGGTGTTGATAAAGTGGCTGATTTAATTGAGGCCAAAGGCTTTAAAAATTATCTTGTCGAAATTGGTGGAGAAATGCGCTTAAAAGGTGTTAAGCATACTGGCGAATTATGGGCAGTTGCAATAGAGAAGCCAGTGAGCCAAGAGCGTAGTGTCCAAGAGATTATTTTACCTAAAGATAATGCCATTGCGACATCTGGGGATTATCGTAACTATTTTGAAGTAAATGGCCAGCGTTTTTCTCATATCATTGATCCAGATACGGGTAGACCAATTAATCATAAATTAGTGTCTGTTACGGTAATTGCACCCTCATCAATGACTGCAGATGGTTTGTCAACTACCTTAATGGTCATGGGGGAAGCTAAGGGCTTAGCTTTTGCTAATGAACATGATATTGCCGCTTTATTTATTTCAAAATCTGAACATGGTTTTGTGGAAGAAAATACGGTAAAATTCGTTCCTTACTTAAAGTAGGTTAAACATATATTGTTATCCTGACGAGTTCGGGATCTTTTAATATAAACAATTTCTTTTTTAGGCGATAAAATGACACTTTTTCTCATCACCTTAGGTTTTTTCTTAGTTGTTGTACTCGGCATGGCCGTTGGTTATATCTTTCAGCGTAAAAGCATTGCTGGTAGTTGTGGTGGTTTAGGTACCATGGGCATAGAAAAAGCCTGTGACTGCGATAATCCTTGTGATAAACGTATTGAACGTGAACGTAAAGCAGCATTAGCAGCAGAAAAAGAACAAGCAACATCGACTAAAAAGTCACTCTTAGAAAAAAGTATTGATATAAAAAATCTTTAATTTATCCAATATATTTATAATAAGCCGTCTATTTGACGGCTTTATTTTTACCGCTTTAATTTTACTTAGCTTGCACAAATAACAAAATCCAATATACTGTATTTAAATACAGTGCATTAAGTGCTGGGTTTTATGGTTATGTTCAGGTTAAGTTATTATGGTTAAAAAAATAATTCATGTTGATATGGATGCGTTTTATGCCTCGGTTGAAATGCGTGATTTTCCACAATATCGAGAAGTTCCTATTGGTATCGGCTGGGACAGTAAGCGCAGTGTCTTGTGTACCTGTAATTATTTAGCTCGCCAATACGGGGTGCGCTCAGCAATGCCTGTTATTACGGCCAAAAGGCTTTGTCCTGAATTAATTATAGTTAATGGACGAATGGATCTTTATCGAGAAATATCACAACAAATAAGAGCTATTTTTAATCGTTATAGCGATATTATTGAGCCATTATCATTAGATGAAGCTTACCTTGATGTTACCGATTGTCAGCTATTTAAAGGTAGCGCGACGTTAATCGCAGAACAAATTCGTAGAGATATTTTTAATGAACTGCAATTAACGGCTTCTGCTGGCATAGCACCCAATAAATTTCTGGCTAAAATAGCGAGTGATGAAAATAAACCCAATGGGCAATGTGTGATCACGCCTGATGGTGTTGCCAATTTTGTTCGTGAATTACCGTTACGTAAAATTCCTGGCATTGGTCCTAAAACAGCAGAAAAGTTAGCTCGTCACGGTTTAATAACCTGTGCTGATGTACGCGCAAGTTCAGAAGAACATTTAAAAACCATTGTTGGTAAATTTGCAACTGCGCTATATCAACGTAGCTTCGGCGTTGATAATCGCGAATTAACGGTTAAGCGACAACGAAAATCCTTAGCCGTAGAAACTACTTTAGCAGAAGATATCACTACAGAAAAAGAATGTTTAGAGGTTATTGCAGTCTTGAAAACTAAACTTTTGCAACGACTAGAAACAGTAGAAGATCGAAAAATTTGTCGGCAGGGCATTAAATTAAAATTTTTTGATTTTAATCAAACCACGGTTGATCACCAAAGCACTACATTTGATGAGCAATTACTTTTTGAGTTATTAACTACAGCCTTATCTCGCAGTAAAGGACGCGCAATACGATTAATCGGTTTGACGTTAGGCTTTACTTCACTTGACAATAAACAGGGAAAAAATCTAAAAAATAATTCTTTAGAAAATCAACAACAAGAGAAATATGCCGAACAATTGTGCTTGAATATAGAGTAAATGATGTTATTTTGATTAAAAAATAAGCTGTAATGAATGTGATATAAGGTGTTTTATCCCGTTAGTAGCCTTAATTGCTCGTTATGTTTAACTTAATATTTTAGGTGCAGGTATTTTTAAGAGAGTCTAATGATCACGGTTGGTTCAATGGTGAGTAGTATGAATGGCTTTTTGCAATTACAAAAAAGCCAGCAATCGTTATTTGATGCTAGTGAAAAATTAACCTCTGGCAAACGAATTAATAGCGCAAAAGATGATCCTGCGGGCTTGGCAATTGCTAACCTAATGACCTCGCAAGTGCGTGAAAATAATCAAGCTATTCGCAATGCTAATGATGGCATTTCATTTACTCAAGTGGCCGACGGTGCTTTAAGTGGTGCTAATGATATATTGCAGCGCATTAGAGAGCTTGCTGTGCAAGCCGGTAATGGTACGCTTAACGACAGTAATCGTGCGACAATTCAAGATGAAATAACTCAACTTTCTAGTCAATTAACTGATATTGGTAAAAATACTAAATTTAATGAAATTAGTGTTTTTGGTAATAACTCAACTAGCCAAGCTTTAAATATACAAGTTGGTTTTAATCAAAGCATTTCTTTACAACTTGGCACAGTGTCAAGTGGTGCCTTATCTGGTGGTTTAAGTTCAACTAACGGCGATTTAGAAAGTGGTCGTGTCGATGCGGCAACTACAGGTGTAAGTGCAGGTAGTGTCAGTATTAATGGTGTTGACCTTGGTGCTATAGGAGCTTCAATATCAGGACAAGCAAACGTTAAAGCTGATGCTATTAACCAAATTAGTGGTCAAACAGGTGTTACAGCGACAGCGAGTAATGTAATTCAAAGTGGTAGTGTAAATGCTTACCAACCTGTTAGCCAAGGAATTAGCGTTACCGTTGATGGCACTACTACCACTTTAGGTAGTTCAGGTAATTTAAATGATTTTGTTAAAAATTTTAATCAAAGTGTTGCAGGTGCCGAAGCAAAAATAGATAGTGAAGGTAAGTTACAAATTTCTAATAACACAGGTAAAGATATAACCTTAGCCGATAATACCGTAGGTGGATTGGGCAGCTTAGGATTAAGTGCGGGTACTTTTTCAGGCAGTATTAGTTTATCTAGCAATGATGGTAAAGATATAAATGTTTCCACGACCGCTACTGGCACAATGGATGACTTAAAAGCGTTTGGCTTTAACCAACAACAAGGCGCATCACAATTATCTGGTGGGCAAGTGACAGGACAAAATATTACTGCAAATGATGGCATTACTATTAATGGTACGGCATTAGGTGCTGTTAATGCTACAGGTAGTAGCACTAATGCCAGTGATATTAGTAGTGCTATTAACGCTATTAGTGATAAAGCTGGTGTTAGTGCTAGCGCGAGTACTGAAATTAGCGTAAGTGCGAATGTATCTGCTTTGCAAAATAATGCGTTAACGATAAATGGTGTTGATGTTTTTAGTAGCTTTACTGGATCGTCTTTAGGTGATGCTATTAATCAAATAAATTCTGCGGGGCTTGGTGATATTACTGCCAGTAGTAATAGTGATGGTGAGTTAGTATTAAGCTCTAAATCTGGTCAAGATATAAATATAGAAAATGGCGACAGTGCTTTTAGCCAAAATGGTAGTGCCATTGCTAATAGTGTTACTCAACGTGGTGAACTCAGTTTAACCAGTAAAGATGGCGGCGAGATAAATATTAGTTCTACTGCGGCTATCGGTTCACAAACTGCGGCAATAAATAAGCTTGGCTTAAGTGATGTTGGTGGCTTTTCTGCCAATACCCGTGGTAATGTTGCGACACCTAGTAATGCTGGTGATTTAATTAAAAATATCGATAACATTATAGGTCAAATTAATAAAACTCGCAGCGGTTTAGGGGCAACACAATCACGTTTTGTTTCAACTATTAATAATTTATCACAATCCTCTATTAATTCAGAAAGTTCACGATCACGCATTGAAGATGCTGATTTTGCTAAATCAATTTCACAATTAGTACAAGCACGTTTTTCTCAACAAGCTAGCAGCACTATTTTTGTGCAGCGACAAGCTTCAGAAAGAGCGTTTATCAGTCAGTTGCTGGGCTAGCTTATGGCATTGTGATTAAGCTTTTATAAAAAAAGCCTCAGTTAAAATTGAGGCTTTTGTTTCTTTAGAGCTTTTTAATAGACTTTTAACGCTTTTAAGTATGGATAACTATCAACGTTGAAACTTTATTTTCAAACCTTTTAAAAATGCCGACAAAACATCATCCGTACATTCACGATAATGCTTATGGTTAATATTTCTAAAAAATGCGCTTAATTCGTATTTTGTTAAGTTTACATCGGCTAGTTCAAGTAGAGAAATCACTTCATCCGCTTTTAAGGCTAAAGCTATTTTAACTTTATTAAAAATAATATTATTGTTTAATAGCTGCTCGGAATGATGTTCTGGACCGTCTTTTTTACCCCTTTTTTCAATAATTAGTCCATTTAAAAAACAGGCTAATTCTACATCTAATAATTCTTTATAAGCAGGATCATTTTTTTCTTTATAAATATTTGCTAATTGATCATCGCTGATAGTGCATTGTTTTAAGGCGAATATTGCTAGTGTCTTTTTATTGTCAAAATTAAAAATAGTACAAAGTCGGCGAAGAATATCATTGTTTATCATGGTGTAACCTTGGTTTTATAGGAAATAGTTCAGAGAACTAAACTGCTGCAACAGTTACATTATAAAATGTTGCAGCAATCATTATGTGAAGTGATTTGAGTTTTATTCTGCTAGGCAACTTTTTTCTTGTTTTTATTAGAAACAAGCTGTTCATTCGCATTTTTTTCATTTTCTAAGTATTCATCTAATGTACCTTGAAAATCAACTAACTCTTTATTTTTAATATCGATAATGCGCGTTGCTAAAGACGAGACAAATTCACGATCGTGACTCACAAAAATTAATGTACCTTCAAAGGCTTTAAGAGCATTGTTTAAGGCATCTATTGCTTCAATGTCCATGTGATTGGTTGGTTCATCCATGATCAATACATTAATATCCGCCATCATTAACATACCAAATAACAAACGATTTTTTTCACCACCTGAACAGTTACGCGCTTTTTTGTTTGCGTCATCTTCGGTAAACAATAAACGACCTAACATACCCCGAACACTTAAATCGTTATGACATGGTCTACGCCATTGCGACATCCAGTCCATCAGTGTTAAGTCATTATTAAAATAGCTATTACTATCTTGAGGGCAATAGCCAACAGCGGCATTTTCAGACCACTTAACTACACCTTCTTGGTATTCTAATTCACTCATTAAACAGCGTAATAAAGTTGTTTTACCGACGCCATTTTCACCTATTATGGCTAGCTTTGCGCCTGCTTCTAATAATAAATCACCATTTTTGAATAATGCGTCATCTTCAAAGCCATGACCTAAATTTTCAAGCTCTAATGCTTGGCGGTGCATTTTTTTACCTGAGGCAAAAGTAATTTTTGGTGTAATACGACTTGATGATTTAACATCATCAAGTTTGATTTTATCCATTTTTTTAGCACGCGAACTGGCTTGTTTAGCTTTTGAAGCATTGGCACCAAAACGATTAACAAAGTCTTGTAACTCTGCAATTTCTTCTGCTTTTTTAGCATTGCCTGAAAGTAGCTGTTCGCGTAATAACGCTGATTGTTGTAAGAAAAATTCGTAATTACCGGGATAAATACGTAATTCTCCGTAATCAATATCAGCCATGTGGGTACAAACAGAATTAAGAAAATGCCTGTCATGCGAAATTATGATCATGGTACATTTACGTTTATTTAATTCGCCTTCTAGCCAGCTAATGGTATGAATATCTAAGTTATTGGTTGGTTCATCAAGCAATAAAATATCAGGATTTGCAAACAAGGCTTGTGCAAGTAAGACTCTTAATTTCCAGCCTGGGGCTACTTGTTGCATTAAACCAAAGTGTAATGATTCATCGATACCTGCTTCTAATAAAATTTCACCCGCGCGACTTTCTGCACTGTAACCATCCATTTCAGCAAATTGACTTTCAAGATCACCAACACGCATACCGTCAGCTTCACTCATTTCAGCTTGTGCGTAAATACTGTCTCTTTCTTGTTTTACTTTCCATAAAGCGATATCACCCATGATCACAGTATCAATGACGCTGTGTTCTTCAAAAGCAAATTGATCTTGGCTTAATGTGCCGACCTTATTGCCTGTAGAAATTGAAATATTACCTGAACTTGGTGCCAATTCTCCACTAAGTATCTTCATAAAAGTGGATTTTCCGCAGCCATTAGCACCAATTAAACCGTAACGGTTGCCGTTGCCAAATTGTGCAGAGATGTTTTCAAATAAAGGCTCAGCGCCAAATTGCATTGTAATGTTCGATGTAGTGATCAAAAAAATATTCCTAGGGTTTTACTTATGGTTTTTAAATGTCAGTATTTGCTAAAGGTTAAGCATTAAAGAGCAAATACTAAATATGAAACAAGAAGACTCAAATTAAGGTCGCGCATTATACAGTAATAAATGCCGACACCCTATTTAATATTGAATTATTATGGTTATTTTTTCATCACAGAGGTTTTAGGGGATACTTTTATGGTTAATCATTTTTACGATTATTGCTTTTATGTTTACATTCAAAAAACAGAATAGTTTGTTAAGTACTGATTGTTAGCATTAAATTTGTTCTATTATTTTTCCCTTATGAGCAACTATTAACTGCTTAGAGGCGAATGGTATCCAATTTTCATTAGTTAAAGGTACACTGGCAAATAATAAAACCTTATTAGGCCGGTAAGAAATTTCAACACCAGCGTACTGTAATTCATCTTCACCTTTATCACAGCCACATTCTCGTAATAAATAATAAAGACCTGGTGGTTCTATAATGCCATTTTTTTGTGTACGCTTATTGGCAAAGGCGTATAAATAATCCCCGTCAGAATAAATAATATTTGCAGGGCCAAGTGCTGCTAATTGTAAAAATATTTTATGAATTAAATTGTTACGAGCGGATAATGTCGGTGTGCTTTGTTTCCATAGTGTCGATAAATTTTCCATTAAATAACAAAAAGCATATTCAGAATCCGTTTCACCTTGAGGTTGCTCACTAGTTAAATGGAAAAGTGTTCTAATATTTTTTAGATCACCATTATGGGCAAAAATATGGCTACGTCCTTGACTATTTATTTGAAATGGTTGTGTATTTTTTAGTGCGACGCAACCTTGTGTTGCATGACGAATATGAGCAATAGCGCATAAAGTTGCAGGGTGGGATGTTTCTAAATATTTTAATTTATTACTATAAGCTGCGGGAGCGGCTTCTCTATATAGTTGAGCTTGAATATCGGTATATGTTGCTAGCCCCCAACCATCCACATGGTGATCAGTAATGCCGCCATGACGACTAAATTCATGTAAAGATAAAGATATATGTGTTTTTTCTTGACTAGATAATCCTAAAAGTTCACACATTTTAATTTAATCCAAAGCTGAGTTTATAATTTTAGCAAATAGTACGAAATTAGCGATCTTAACGCTATATCTAAAGATATTTATTTTAACAAATGTTGACATACTTCATGCTAAGTATTTTTAGCATTACTTAGCGTTAATAATGAAGTATATCCCTTCAATAGGCATTTTTAGCTAAACATAATATAAACGAAGGTTAAATAATATAATATATAGCTCAAGCAGTTAAATCTACATATGGTGTCGGTTTACTTTACAGTATTATATGGTTAAAATTTACAACTTTAATTATGTTTTTGAAATTAATGGTTATTTTAATGGTGGCTTGATTTTTGCTTTTACCTTGGTTAAGTATTGCTTTTA
>WGGB01000065.1 GCA_015491935.1 Alteromonadaceae bacterium | reverse complement strand
ATTCAATTTTTCCCCGTATTTAGCATAGCTGCATTAATGACTGAACCGTGGCGATTAATTGGACCCGCTTTTTTTCATTTTTCATGGCTACATATTGCTTTTAATAGTATGTGGTGGTGGCAGCTTGGCGGTGAAATAGAAAACAAGCTGAATAAAACTACCTTACTTAATGTTTTTTTTATTAGTGCAATAGCATCTAATGTCGGGCAATATTTAGCTTCAGGCGCTAATTTTGGTGGTTTATCTGGTGTGGTTTATGGCTTAGTGGGCTTTATTTGGTGGCTAGGATATTTGGCACCTGAAAAAGATTTGAGCTTACCTAAACCTCTAGTTGGCATATTATTGCTTTGGATGTTATTGGGTTTCGCGGAAATACTACCTATGAATATGGCTAATACCGCACATTTATTGGGTTTGGTCAGTGGCTGTTTACTCGCCGTATTTTATGCAAAAGTTATATATCGTCATTAAAATAAAATGCCCACAATAATGTGGGTATTTTAGCATTAACTTTATTTTAAAGGTTAACTTGTTGCAGGCTACAAATTATCTTGCGAAATACGTTTCATATCAGTCATATAACCACGTAATTCTTTACCAATAACTTCTACGCCATGGCTGCGAATGGCTTCATTAACTGCAATTAAACGGACATTATCAACTTGATTTGAAGTATTGCTCAAGCCTTCTCCTAAATCTTCCAGCGTTAATTTATTAACAAAGTCTTTTAATAAGGGTACTGCGGCATGGGTAAATAAGTAGTTACCGTACTCAGCTGTGTCAGAAATTACTACGTTCATTTCATATAACTTGTTACGAGCAATACAGTTAGCAATTAATGGTGTTTCGTGTAACGATTCATAATAGGCTGATTCTTCAACAATACCTGTTGCTACCATAGCGTCAAAGGCTAATTCAACACCTGCTTTGATCATGGCGACGACAAAAATGCCTTTATCGTAATATTCTTGCTCACTAATTTCAGTATCGCAATCTGGCGCTAATTCAAAGCTTGATTCAGCCGTTTCAGCGCGCCATTTTAATAAATTAGCATCGTCATTTGCCCAATCGATCATCATAGTGCGAGAAAATTCCCCCTCAATGATATCGTCCATGTGTTTTTCAAATAACGGGCGTAAAATAACTTTTAATTCTTCTGCCATATCAAAGGCTTTGATTTTAGCTGGGTTTGATAAGCGATCCATCATGTTGGTAATACCACCGTGTTTCAAACCTTCAGTGGTTACTTCTAAACCATATTGTAATAATTTACGCGCATAACCAGCATCAACCCCTTGCGCTAATAATTGTTGATGGCCTAATACCGCTGCCGTTTGTAACATTCCACATAAAATAGTTTGCTCGCCCATTAAATCTGATTTTACTTCGGCGATAAATGAGGATTCTAAAACACCTGCTCGGTCACCGCCTGTTGCGCTGACATAGGCTTTGGCAATTTTAAAACCATTACCTTGTGGGTCATTTTCAGGGTGAACCGCGATAAGTGTTGGTACACCAAAACCACGTTTATATTCTTCACGCACTTCAGTGCCTGGACATTTTGGCGCGACCATAATTACGGTAATATCAGGCCTAATTTGCATTCCTTCTTCAACAATATTAAAACCGTGCGAATACGATAATGTTGCACCGTGTTTCATTAATGGCATTACCGCATTAACCGCTGAAGTATGCTGTTTATCAGGGGTTAAATTCAACACTAAATCCGCTTGCGGAATAAGTTCTTGATAAGTGCCAACCGTAAAACCATTTTCTGTTGCCCACTGATAAGATTGACGTTTTTCGCTAATTGCTGCGTCACGTAAAGCATAAGAAATATTACAGCCAGAATCACGCATATTTAAACCTTGATTCAAACCTTGTGCGCCACAACCAACAATGACAATGTTCCAATCTTTAATAAAATTACAACCATCGCTGAATTCATCACGCTGCATAAAGCGACATTTGCCTAATTGAGCTAATTGCTCACGTAATTTTAAAGTATTAAAGTAATTCGCCATGATATTTCTCGCCTATTTTT
>WGGB01000064.1 GCA_015491935.1 Alteromonadaceae bacterium | reverse complement strand
CGGATGAAGGTCAGACCAATTATGCTCTTGACGAGGATCGGTAAAACAATTTTCACTTACGATAATTTCACCTAATTGCGCGGCTTTTCCCCATAAGTCTTGGCCTAAAGGCACTTGTTTTTGCGCCTCAATAAATTCAGGGGAAAACTTTCCATGCAAACTACATAGAGAGAGTTTTTCGCTTTCTTGGTCAAATAAAAATATACCGCCTTTTTCTTGCAGTTGTAGTTCATTTAATGTTAATAATTCAGCAATCGCATCATCAAGTTTTCGTTTGATGGAAACGTGTTGTGCAAGGCATTTGGCGATACTTAATTTTACTTGTGTCGCTTGTTCTGCATTTTTACGTTGAGTAATATCAACAATAGTACCGATCATACGTGCGGGTTCGTTATCTTTGGTTCTACTGACTAACTTGCCGCTATCGAGTACCCAAATCCAATGGCCTAATTTATGTTTTAAACGTAATTCACAAAAATATTGTTCTATTTCTCCGCTAAAATGTTGGTTTATTATGCTCATTGCTTTTGGCATATCATCAGGATGTAATAATTCACTCCATTTTTCGACGGTAAAAGGGGAAAAGTCTGTTGTGCTGTAACCTGTAAGTTCAAACCAACGCTGATTACAATCAACATTACCACTAATAATATTCCAATCCCAAAAGCCAACCCCAGTATTGTTTACCACTAATTCTAATTGTTTAATGTTTTGCTGATTTGCTTCTTCAATTTTTTTGCGTTGAGTTATATCTGTACGTATGGCAACAAAGCTTTTTACTTGATTATTATCTCCTTTAAAAGGCACAATGGTGGTGTCTACCCAGTATAATTCTCCTTGTTTATTTTTATTACAAATTTCAGCATGCCAAGTGAGTCCTTTATTGAGTAATTGATACATTTCTTGCCACATGACCTTACTATGTACGCCAGAATTTAAAATACGGTGGTTTTGACCTAATAATTCCTTTTCGGTATAACCACTTATCTGACAAAATTTATCGTTAACAAAAGTAATGGTACCTTTTCTATTGGTGATCGCGACTATGGCGTGTTGGTCTAATGCGTATTTTTGTTCGGCTAAATCAGCTAATGCTTGCTGAACTTTGTGATGACTCTGTTCTATTTCTTGGGCTTGTTGTTGACGAGCCATAAGCATTTTATTTAATGATTCGGCTAATATGCCTACTTCATTATTTACGCTAATAGTAAGATTTACGTCACTACCGTCTTCAGCTGCTTTTAAACTCGCTTGTGCAAGCTGATTAATCGGTGTGGTAATGGTTTTAGATTGAATGATAGCGATAATACTGATAATGATAATAGTCAGTATTAATAAGATAAAAGATACATAAGCCAAAAAATTAGCATCTGCATAAGCTTCATCTACATTAATTTCACTAATTAATATCCAGTGGATATTTAGTAATTGAATATTCTCTTTAAACCCTAATACTTTTTTATTATTAGGTCCCATATATTCACTCACGTGTTTGTTGTTTTTTTGTTGTGTGAGCAGAGTAAAATTGGGGATTTGTTTAGAGAGTACGGTGCTCCAATCATCATAAATAGGAGAGCGTAAAAAACCATCCTCAGCAATTAAATAATGGCTTTGGCTACTATTTGTTTCTGGAGAGAGTAATAAATTTAAGATAGGTTTAAAGCTTAAGCGAATCGCAAAAACACCTTGTATTTCGTGCTTATCATTATAAAGTGGGGTGCTAATAAAACCTGCTATTTTATTATTAGATGGCTGATAATGCTCAGCTCCTGAAAACAGTGTTTTACCTGTTAATAATGTTTGTTTGACTATGTGGGCAAATTTGGTTTTTTTATATGGTCCTTGTGCTAAGTTTGTGCCTAAATCATTCTTTTTAATTTGGGTAAATAAAATATTGCTTTGTCGGTCAATTAAAAAAACATCCTGAATATAAGAGTAATTGCTAGTAAAAATTTCTAAATCGCGGCCACATTCCCGTGTTAGTTTTTTCCATTTGTTACCTTTAATAAAATCTTTAAGTGCTAATTCATTATTTTTTTGTTGTTTTTGTTGAATAAAAGTATGCGTTAACTGTTCAAGAAATTTTTTATTCGTGGATAAACTCGCTTGATACTGTACATCTTTAACGCGATTATTAAACCAGCGCTGTATAAAGCGGCTGCTTTCAATAGACGATTGTTTTAGTTGTTGTTCAACGGCTGCCGTTAAACTATTCCGTGCCTGAACATAATTTAAAATAGACAATAAGATTAGTGGCACTAATGATAGGAGTAAAAACCAAGTGATTAAGTGACGGTATATAGAGTCTCTTTTTTTTTGTGGTTTTTTTTCTAAAAAATGTTGTTTTTTGGTATTTAAGGTTGCTGGCTTACTCACTCGCTATCCTGTGATTAAACGTATTGATAACCACAAGCTTAGTACACTTTAATTTAAAATTACAAATGACTGTTTTAAAAGATAAATAGTCTTTGGGATATATTTTTAGAGGGAGCAAAATAAAGTAGTATAATAATAAATAGTATGACTACTTTATAGAAAAAATAATGCTGTTACAGAATAAAACGTGAATTTATAACGCGAGTTCAATCACCATCGCTTTTAATTCATCTTTAGAAATTGAATTATCATGATTCGTGTCAAAACGATTGAAAATGCTTTCGCACATACGGATCCCCTTATCTTGCAGTAAACATTCAATTAATTCAACAAATTCGCTACGATTGATCACGCCATCTTTGTCTTCATCGAACACTTCAAATAATTCATCTACCCACTGATTAAGTTCCATCAGATACGCCTTATATAATTAGAAAAACCCTTAACTAAACTCTATCGGTTATTGTCTTACTTTTAAATAGTTATTTGCAAAAAATTAACTGTTTGCTTATTTATTAGCTTATTAGTTTAGGATGAAAAGTAAATACTTTGTAATAATTGTCAAATATTGCATACTGTCGCAGCTAAATCATTATGGAAAAAGGATAATTGTTGTGCCCAAAATAAGAATAAGCACGCTAAGTTGGTTAATATTACTGTTTTTTAACTGGCAATTGAGTGCAAGTGAACCTATAAAGACTAAAAATGAAGGAAAGTTACTTTTACAAAATTGCCACTTAAAAGGTATTAAAGAACAAGTTAAGTGTGGAATATTATCCGTTCCTGAAAATTACACTAAAAATGATGCGGTAAAAATTCCACTGAATGTTGCTGTATTACCTGCTATAGATAATAGTAAACATAAAACACCTTTGATGTTTTTGGCGGGAGGTCCAGGGCAAGCGGCGGTAGAATTGGCGGCACAGTTAAACGTAGCATTAAATGATATTCGTAAAACTCGTGATATTATTTTGGTTGATCAACGAGGTACAGGTAAGTCTAATGGTCTTACTTGTGACGAAGTTGAATCACAAAATGTTTACACCATGACACAAGCCGATTTTAATGTTGCCGAAGTTAAACAATGTTTGAATCAAATAGCTAAAAATTTGCCTCAAGCCGATTTGACGCAATATAACAGTGAAAATGCCATACGCGATTTTGATGCGGTACGCCAAGCCTTAGGCTATAAACAAGTTAATTTATATGGTGGTTCGTATGGTACGCGTGCAGCGCTAGTATATATGCGACTGTTTCCTAAAAGTATTCGTAGTGTTGTTTTAGATGGGGTTGCCCCGATTGAAGTGCCCATTGGTTTGTTTGGTCAAAGCAGTGCTCGTTCATTTCATTTGTTGCTTAAACATTGTCAGCAAGAACCCGCTTGTAATAAAGCGTATCCTAACTTAGCGGATGAATTTACACAGCTTGTTGCTCGTTTAGAAAAAGCGCCAGTAAATATTACCATTCCTCACCCTCGTTTAGGTACTAAAACGTCCTTTATTATTGATAAAAATAAACTTATTAGTAATTTAAGAATGCAGCTGTATTCAGTACAAATGCGCTCTTTAGTGCCTTTAGTTATACATCAAGCTTATTTAGAAAACTATCTGCCACTGGCGGGTTTAGTCTCGCAAGGTGAAGATGGGCAGGGAATTTATATTGCATTAACTTTTAATATTGTTTGCAACGAAGACTTTCATCGACTTACAGCAAGTATGTTAGCAAAAGATGCGAATAATGACTTTGGCGGCAATGACAGCCAATTACCGTTACAAACCGCGTGTTCTGTCTGGCCGCAATATCGCCCCAATAAAGATTTTTATCAAGGTGTTACGGCTAATATTCCGACATTGATTTTATCAGGTAATTTAGATCCCGTTACACCACCAAGCAATGCTGAATATACAGCTAAAACGTTACCTAATAATCACCACATTATAATTAAAAATTCAGCGCATACTTCATTAGGAACTTGTGCCCCAAAAATTATTAATGAATTTTTAACTACCTTAAAAGCAAACAAGTTAGATGAGTCTTGTCTAGATGAATTACCCAAAGAATCATTTATGACAAATCTTAACGGTAGTATTTAGGCTAAAAGGAATAACAATGATAGAAATTAATAATTTAGCCAAGAGTTTTGGCAAGGTAAAAGCCCTTGATGGTTTATCGTTTTGTGCTAAAGATGGTGAAATAACAGGGATTTTAGGCCCTAACGGCGCAGGTAAAACAACCTGTTTACGTACGCTTTATGGTTTACTTAAAGCGGATACTGGCTCTGCTATTATTGATGGTATTGATGTGAGTCAACAACCATTATTAGCGCGACAAAAATTGGGGATTTTTCCTGATAAATTTGGTTTATACGAGCGCTTAACTGCGTATGAACAAATTGATTATTTTGCCAGTCTTCATGGTTTAACGGGCGCGCATAAAAGACAAGCAATAGAACAAGTGTTGAATGATTTAGATATGCAAGAACTGGCTCACCGCAAAACTCAAGGTTTTTCTCAGGGGCAACGGATGAAAGTAACGCTAGCGCAATCACTCGTTCACCAACCGCAAAACTTTGTTTTAGATGAACCTACGCGTGGTTTAGATGTAATGAGCACCCGTATTTTACGTGATCATTTAAGTAAATTTAAAGCCAAAGGGCATTGTATTTTGTTTTCATCGCACGTAATGCAAGAAGTTGCCGCATTATGCGATAGAGTAATTATTGTGGCTAATGGTAAATTAGCGGCTCAGGGCACACCAAGTGAATTGTGCGAATTAGCAGGCGAAATTCAACTTGAAGAAGCCTTTGTTAAAATCATTGGTTCAGATGAAGGAGTTGCCGCATGATCCAGTTTAAAGCATTACTAGCTAAAGAATATAAAGAAGCCTTTCGCGATAAACGTGCGTTAATGGTGGCAATGATGATGGCATTTTTAGCGCCCGTAATGATTTTTGCGCTATCAAAAACCATGATCAAAGAGATGGTTGAAACACCGCCTATTTACGTTAAAGTTAGCGGCGCTGAGTTTGCCCCTAAATTGATGCAACACTTTAAAAAAGCCAATATCTTATTTTTTAAAGAGGTTCCTGACGACGAAAGACGTCTTTGGGATGAACGTAATATTGTACTGACTATACCCGATGATTTTGGCGAAAATATGATCGCAGGCAAAACTATCGAATTAATTTTAAGTACAGATTATAGTGAAAAAGCCATTCGCGCGCCTATTCGCCGAATAAAGAATGAAATTAATACTTATGCTCGTGTTATTGGTTTTAAACGTTTATTAGTACGCGGTATTGACGTTAAGTTATTACAACCGATAAAAATTTACGAACAAGATACCGCTCAGCCAAGTAGTAATGCGGTATTTATTTCAATGATGTTAGGGCT
>WGGB01000063.1 GCA_015491935.1 Alteromonadaceae bacterium | reverse complement strand
GTAAAGGTAACCTTTATAAGCAAGATTTAAATCACATTCGTTTAAATCTTTGCGCTTCATTTAAGAAACGTTATTCGCTCTAAGCCTGCGTTGCCGCTGCGTCGTAGCGAGGATGCGTATCATACGCTTCCAGATTTTGATGTCAACGTTTTTTTGAATCTTTTTTAAAAGTTTTTTCAAACCCTCAACACTTCATTTTAAAACGTTAAGTTATTCATTCTAGGCAAACCTAATTGAGATAACTTATCAAAACAGCAATTTGCTCCTGCATTTGCTTAATACCGTACATCCTGTACATAACAGACTCTTGGACTTCCTTTTGAAGTGACCCCCCTGAATCTGGATGCGCATTTTAGAGACTTTTGCGCTAAGGTCAAGCGTTAAAATTACTTTATTTGTGTTTTTTTGATAAAAACAGTTTGTTCGCTTAAATAGCACTCGATCGGAGTGATTTTTCAGCTATTTCCTTAACAGAACCTACCGTTAAAGTGGCAATACCACTTTTTTGATTATATTGACTACTCACTAAAATTCGATTTTTTACTCCTGCATTTTTTGCAGCTTGCATATCGGAGTCTTTATCTCCAATAAAAACACTTTGTTGTAAATCAATATTATGTGTTTGTTGCGCTTTTAATATCATTCCTGGTGCTGGTTTTCTGCAATTGCACTCTTGTTTAAACTCATTAACGCCACTTGTTGGATGGTGAGGACAAAAAAACACATCAGTTATTAAGACACCATTTTTGGCAAACTCGGCTTTCATCCATGTTGTTAAGGTATAAAAATCATTTTCATTATAGTAACCTCTAGCAATACCTGCTTGGTTAGTGATAACAATAATTTTGTAGTCTAAAGCAATTGCCTTTTGACAAAGTTCAAAGATGCCTTTGACAAACTCAAAGTCTGTAATTTTATAAACATAGCCATGATCAATATTGATAATACCGTCACGATCTAAAAATAATGCTTTAATCATTTTTAATACTTTAACTATAGGTTGTTATCTTTTACTTATTAGAAAGGATTGAAAAAGAAAAGACGAGCTTTTGCTCGTCTTTCATCTTTATTTTTGTAAACTAAGCTTATCGCTTACATACAAAGTCCACCATCAATTTCAACGACACGACCTGTAAAAAATTCATTTTCAAAAATATACTGGGCGGTATGAGCAATTTCATCAGCTTCACCTAATCGCCCTACTGGCTTCATTTTTTCTAATCGTTCACGCATTTCAGGTTTCATTGCATCAGTCATTGCCGTGCGAATAACACCAGGAGCAATAGCACCGACACGAATACCATGACGACCTAATTCTCGTGCCCACGTTGTCGTCATTGCCACTACGCCTGCTTTAGCCGCAGCATAATTGGTTTGTCCCATATTGCCACCACGCGCAATAGACGACATATTAATGATCACCCCTTTGCGCTTGCCTTCTATCATGTGTACTGCTGCTTCACGGCCACAAAGAAATACCCCTGTTAAATTAACATCAATAACCGATTGAAATTGCCCTAAAGACATTTTCTTAACAACAACGCCATCTTTTGCTTTTACAAACATACCATCACGTAAAATACCGGCATTATTAACTAAGCCATCAATACCATTAAAATCAGTATTAATTTGCTTAAAAGTTTGCTCAACTTCACTTTCTTGGGCAACATTAGTCAAATAATATTTTGCGCTACTGCCCGCTTGCTCAACTAAACTCACGGTTTCTTGCAATAATTTTTCATTTAAATCAATTACCGCAATTTTAGCACCACTTTGTGCAAATTTAACTGCCATAGTACGGCCTAAACCTTGACCGCCACCCGTAATAACTATTACTTTGTCTTGTAAATTCATAATACTCTTTCTTCTTTAATTAACTATTATTTATTAGCCGAATGATCAAACATTTTAAATATACTTGAAAAATCTTTACTACCATTACCCGCAGCGGCGTGCATTGCATATAAGCTACGTGCTAATGCGCCCATTGGGGTAGATGATTGACTACTCACTGAGGCATCCATAGCTAAACCAAGATCTTTTGCCATTAAGTCGACCATAAAACCACCTTGATAATCATTAGACGAAGGGACGTTTTCCATGACATCTGGACATGGATTATAAACATCTAGTGTCCAGTTACTACCAGAGCTTTTACTCATAATATTTGATAATACTTTAGCATCTAAACCATTAGCTAAACCCAGTTGTAATGCTTCACTGGTACCAACCATTAAGACACTTAATAGCATATTGTTGCAGGCTTTAGCGATTTGCCCTGCACCATGCTCGCCAGCATGAAAAATATTTTTGCCCATGTTATCTAAAATAGGTTTAACTTGAGTAAATTCAGCTTCGCTGCCACCGACCATAAAACTTAATGTACCTGCGATAGCACCACCAACACCACCTGAGACTGGTGCATCAACAAAGCCAATACCTTTTTCGGCTAATGCTGCCGCTACTTTTTTCGAGGTTGCAGCATCAATAGTGGAAGAATCAATCACCATCGCACCTTTAGTGATATGATTAATTAAGCCATTATCTGCGCTTAAATAAACACCTTCAACATGCTTACCAGCGGGTAACATTGAAATAATAAATTCGGCATTTTTTACGCAATCACTCGCACTTTTTTGTGTTGTGGCACCTTGTTCAACTACATGAGCAACCGCCTCTTTTGATAAATCAAAAACGCACACTTTATGACCCGCTTTAACTAAATTAATAGCCATTGGACCACCCATATTACCTAAGCCTATAAATGCAATATTTGACATGATTTTCCCCATATATGATTAATATTATTTTGTTGAAATATTATTTTGTTGCAATATTAATTGCGTCGCAGCTGAACAACCATTCTCTTCAATCAATGCCTTGCCTCTAAGCCTTTTAATTCTCGCTGAGTGAGAAAGAACTTAATCAACTTGGTATTAACCACATCCCTGCAGCGTAAATGGCGACTTACAAAATAAAGACTCTTATTTACCTAATGCGGCTAATGGATGTTCGTTTTCAGACCATTTAGCGGCAAAAAACCAGTCTATTACCTGACTATCGACATCTTCTACCCGTTTAAACTTCCAATTAGGTTTATTATCTTTATCAATAAGTAATGCTCGTACACCTTCGACAAACTCTCCATATTGTCCACTTTTAACCGATAAATTAAGTTCTAATCGAAAACAATCAGCTAATGACAAGTTTTTACCTTCTTGCAACTGTCGATAGACAATATGCTCACTAAGTGCACTACCCTGTTTTAATGATTTTTGTGCACGATTAAACCATTTATCTTCTACTTCAACACTGATTATGGCATTAACAATATCAACAATATTGTCATGGTTCATTACCTGTTCAATAACCATTTTTTGTGCTTTAAGCTGCGAAGTCGGTAAATGAATATTAGACACTAACTCCTGTTCAAGCATGATCGTTGTAAGCTTTTCATGATTTAATGCAATGGTGTCGCCCCAGTTAACCGTTTTTAACTGTTCGATAAAGTCTTTTTTATTTTCATTTAAAATAAAATGATCGGCTAATTGAGTGTATTTAGCATCAGCTGCATTGATTGAAGCGCCAGTTAACCCTAAAAATAAACCACAATTTGCTGGCATATTATTTAAAAAATGAGTTCCCCCAACATCAGGATATAAACCAATACTAATTTCTGGCATAGCAATGCGAGAGGTTTCAGTAACGACACGATGACTTGCGCCAACCATCATCCCTAAACCACCACCCATAACAATACCATTACCCCAAACAATAAAAGGTTTATTAAAAGTATGAATTAAATAATCTAATTGATATTCTTTAGTAAAGTATTCTTCAATTTCAGGTGCATATTCACCTTGGTGTTGTTGCATACATTTATACATATGCACAATATCGCCACCCGCACAAAAAGCCTTTTCGCCAACACCTTGTAAAAAAACAACAGCAATATCGTCATTTTGATGCCAAGATAATAATTGCGGATACAAAACATCAATCATTTCACCACTTAACGCATTCAATGAACGAGGAGAGTTTAAGGTAGCAATAGCAATTTTTTTACTGTTATCAGCACTTAACTCTTCAAATAAAACCACATCGGTCATAACATTTTCTCTTAATTTATTTACCACTAACAAGATTACTTATTTGTTGCGCCTCGCTTCACTCGAGACAACCGACAAACAAAATAACAATTATAAAAGCTGCCCTGCGCCTTCAGTTAACAAGCGGCGTGCAATAATTACGCGCATAATTTCATTGGTGCCTTCAAGTATTTGATGAACACGCACATCTCTAAAATGGCGCTCTAATGGGTATTCTTTAATATAGCCATAACCGCCATGAATTTGCAGCGCAGCATCACAGACTTTAAAACCAATATCGGTGGCAAAACGTTTTGCCATTGCACAATAAGCAGTTTTTTCAGGGTCATTTTTATCTAGCTTATCTGCTGCTAAACGTACTAACTGCCGTGCCGCCACTAATTCAGTTGCCATATCGGCTAATTTAAATTGTAGTCCTTGAAAAGCGGCAATAGGTTTACCAAATTGTTCGCGTTCTTGCATATATTCTTTCGCAACATTAAGTGCTTGTTGCGCAGTACCTATTGAGCAGGTAGCAATATTAATGCGACCGCCGTCTAGACCTTTCATCGCCATCGAAAAGCCTTCGCCTTCACTACCAAGTATATTTTCTACTGGCACTTTAACATTATCAAAAGTAATTTGACGAGTAGGTTGTGCGTTCCAACCTAATTTTTCTTCGGCTTTTCCATAAATGATACCGTCAAGATTTGCAGGAATGGCTAAGGCTGAAATACCTTTAGCGCCTGCTTCACCTGTGCGTACCATAACCACTAAAATATCGGTTGAACCAGCCCCCGAAATAAAGACTTTTGAGCCATTAACAATATAATGATCACCGTCTTTTTTTGCACTGGTACGCAAAGATGCTGCATCCGATCCAGAGCTTGGCTCGGTTAAGCAATAAGAAGCGAGCTTTTCACCCATAACCAAAGACGAACACCAACTATCTTTTAGCTTAGCTTGACCCCAAGTGGCGATCATCCATGTTGCCATATTATGAATGGTCATCATTGCCGTCGTTGCAGTACAGCCCATCGCCAGTTGTTCAAATATAATTGAAGAATCTAAGCGACTTAGGCCTAAACCTCCTGCCTCTTCTGGTGAATATAAACCGCAAAATCCTAATTCTCCAGCTTTAGCGATCACTTCTTTTGGGAAAATATGCTCTTGATCCCATTTTGCCGCATTAGGTAAAAATTCGGCATCACTAAATTGTTTGGCAGTATCGCTAAACATTTGCTGATCTTCAGTTAAATCAAAATTCACTACTTACTTCCCCAAGTTAACTTTTATTTATTCGATGAGATGCTGAAATAAATTCAGGATCTCATTAATGATTATATAAGCTGTTGTTCAACTTTAAGCTGTATAGTTCTAGTTAAAGGAAAAAGCACGGAGTTGACGCTAGTCAATGAGTACTTTTGACGCATAAATTGGGCTATACAGCAACAAGATGAATAATTAGCTAAACATTTCTACTGCTATGGCTGTGGCTTCACCACCACCAATACAAAGTGACGCAACACCTTTTGATAATCCTTTGTTTTTTAACGCATGAATTAACGTCACCATAATACGTGCGCCACTACAGCCTAAAGGATGTCCTAA
Organism: Alteromonadaceae bacterium; assembly: GCA_015491935.1. Lineage (GTDB taxonomy): Bacteria > Pseudomonadota > Gammaproteobacteria > Enterobacterales > Alteromonadaceae. The sequence continues at coordinate 2,862 of WGGB01000063.1, read as the reverse complement.
TGCACAAGCGCCACCATTAATATTGACTTTATCAGCGTCTAATTCTAAGTTTTTTATTGCTAACATAGTGACCATGGCAAACGCTTCATTAATTTCAAATAAATCAACATCATCCGTTGTCCAACCTGCTTTATCGAGCAATTTAGTCATTGCGCCAACAGGAGCGATAGTAAATTCTTCAGGTTTTTGTGCGTGTGTAGCATGAGCAACCACTTTACATAACGGCGTTAAACCCCGTTTTTGTGCTTGTGATAATTTCATCATTATCATGGCCGCACCGCCATCAGAAATAGAGCTAGAGTTGGCGGCGGTAATTGTACCGTCTTTTTTAAATGCAGGACGCAATGATGGAATTTTTTCAGGACGCGCATTACCAGGTTGTTCATCGGTATCAATAACAATATCGCCACGACGATTCTTAACCGTTACAGGGGTAATTTCATTTTTAAAATCACCTGAATTAATAGCGGCATTTGCGCGTTCAAGTGAACGAACCGCAAAAGCATCCATATCTTCACGAGTAAAGCCTGTTTCATCTGCGGTTTCTTGCGCAAAACAACCCATAGAAATACCGTCGTAAGCGTTTTCTAAACCGTCTAACATCATGTGATCAAGCACTTGCCCGTGACCCATACGCATACCTGAACGTGCTTTTGGCAATAAATATGGCGCATTACTCATGCTTTCCATGCCACCCGCAATAGCCACATCAATAGAACCTGCCATTAACGCATCGTGTGCTTGCATTGCTGCTTTCATACCCGAGCCACATACTTTATTAATGGTGGTACAAACCGTTGATAATGCTAAATCAGCAGCAATTGCCGCTTGGCGTGCTGGCGCTTGTTTTAAACCTGCAGGTAAAACACACCCCATGATCACTTCATCAACTTGATCATTAGCTAAATTGGCTTGCGCTAAAGCGCCTCGAATAGCCGTTGCGCCCAATTCAGGTGAAACAACAGGTGATAAACAACCATTAAAACCGCCCATTGGCGTTCTAGTAGCGGCAACAATAACGATAGGATCAGAAGCTGACATGATATTCTCCAAAAAATAAACTCATTATATAATGCATACAGATTAACTCAATTTGACGTTTACGCCAACGTAAACTTTAGTACTAGATCTTGCTACTATGTAAACTTATTTATACCCAGCAATTAAACTAAAAGCTGTCAGACTCAAAACATAACCTTTACGTTAACGTAAACTTATTGTAAGGTGAATATAAGAGTAAACTAAGCATAAAGTCTTAATAATGAGCAAAACAACGCAACTAGATCAAAAGAGTAAACAAGTGACCTACTCTATCAGTGATTTATCAAAAGAATTTGATATTACCACGCGTAGTATTCGTTTTTACGAAGATCAAGGTTTGCTCACCCCCACACGCAAAGGTCAAACACGAATTTACAACCAAAGAGACCGAGTTAGACTAAAGTTAATTTTGCGTGGCAAACGCTTAGGTTTTTCGTTAGCTGAAACAGGTCGACTATTTGAGCTATATGATGCGGATAAAAGTAGCGCCAAACAATTAGCAACGATGATGGACATCATTGCGCATAAAAAAGCGGATCTTAAGCAACAACTCGATGACATTAAAGCCGTACTTATTGAATTGGATGATTTAGAAAAGAACTGTTTAAAAACATTAACAACCCTTGAATCTACACATTAAAGCAAAAAACAACAATTTACAGATACATAAATATAAGGATCAACCATGATTTCAACATTTAGCTCACTTAACTTTAACCTTGGCGAAACTGTCGAGATGATCCGTGACCAAGTTAATGCTTTTGCCCGTGACGAAATAGCGCCGCGTGCTGCCCAAATAGATATTGATAATGAATTTCCTAATGATTTATGGCGCAAATTTGGCGACATGGGTTTATTAGGCATGACGGTTGAAGAAGAATACGGCGGCAGTGGCTTAGGTTATTTAGAGCACATTGTCGCGATGCAAGAGATCAGTCGAGCTAGCGCATCAGTCGGTTTAAGTTATGGCGCAATGTCAAACTTATGTTTAAACCAATTACGCAAAAATGGCTCACACGAGCAGAAGTTAAAATATTTGCCTAAGTTATGTACGGGTGAGCATATTGGTGCTTTAGCCATGAGTGAACCTAATGCAGGTTCCGATGTGGTAAGCATGAAGCTTTCAGCTAAAAAAGTTGGCGACAAGTATATTTTAAACGGCAATAAAATGTGGATAACTAACGGTCCTGACGCCAATGTTTATGTAATTTATGCAAAAACCGATGTTAATGCAGGTTCAAAAGGTATTACCGCTTTTATTGTTGAACGTGACTACCCTGGTTTTTCTCGTCATCAAAAATTAGACAAATTAGGTATGCGCGGTTCAAACACTTGTGAGCTGGTTTTTCAAGATTGTGAAGTACCTGCAGAAAATATTTTAGGTGAAGAAGGAAAAGGTGTTCGCGTATTAATGAGCGGCTTAGATTATGAACGGGTAGTACTTTCTGGCGGTTCATTAGGCATTATGGATGCTTGTATGGATTTAGTTGTGCCTTATATTCACGACAGAAAACAATTTGGCCAATCAATTGGTGAATTTCAATTAGTACAAGGCAAAGTTGCCGATATGTACACGCAAATGAATGCCGCTAAATCGTATGCTTATATGGTGGCACAAGCCTGTGATCGTGGTGAAACCACACGTAAAGATTCAGCCGCAGTTATTTTATATGCCGCTGAATTAGCCACTAAAATGGCATTAGATACCATTCAATTATTAGGTGGTAACGGTTATATTAACGAATTTCCAGCAGGTCGTTTATTACGTGATGCTAAGTTATATGAAATTGGCGCAGGTACTTCAGAAATTCGCAGAATGCT
>WGGB01000062.1 GCA_015491935.1 Alteromonadaceae bacterium | reverse complement strand
GCAGCCGTTGTGGGTGCTAAAGTTAATTTCTTCTCGTATGCCATTTTTAGTGCCGCGAATAATTAGCGGTTCACCGTTTAAATGGCTCGGTTTTTGAATTTCAATACGAGGCTTTTGTTTTGCCATTTCAACGCTAAGCACGGTAACGCCACGATTAATTAAATCGCTAATGGCACGTTGTGCTTTGTTCATTTGTTTAATGATCACGTTGTTTTGGGCGCAATGTTGTTGCTTGGTTTTAAGCATTGGTTTGTTCCTTGATTTGTATTAACTGGTTATATTGTTTAGCTAGGCTAGTTAGCTCCTGCTCTAGCAGTTCTATATGTTGTGCTTTACTCGTCGCGCTTTGCTCAATAGCGGCTAACACTTCCTTTAGGCCATAAAACTCAGCGATAACAAGCGGCTTAATTTGCTCTTCATTAATCACTTTTATTTGAATTTTATCCGTCATGGTTTGCTCAAGCTGTGAGTGAGGACAACCGCTACGACAAGCTTTGTGCAACATAACTCGTTGTGGGTTAGTGGCGGCAAAGTCACGTGCTTGATGAAACAAACATTTATGCTTTTCTATTTCACCAAGTACTGGGCAATTTACGCTGAATTGCATAAAAGCCCCTTTAACGAGCTGTTCAATACGCGTTAAATCACCAGGATATTTACCTTTTAGCACTTGGTTAATAAGTGCCGCTGACACTTGTAATTTGTCGGCTACTTTTTTCTGTGAAGTGCGCAGACACTGAGCTGTTAATTCTTCAAGCCAGTTTTCGTTTTCCATGCTGTGGCTCCTTTGATTTGTTTATTGATTTAGCACTAATTGTTGCTTGATAGTTATGGCGCTTATCAAGGTTTTGGTCATAAACGCTGTCTTCACAAACAATAGGATAGAGTGGGCCACTGTTATGAATTAAACGAAAACGAGCAACACTATTATTGTCGTTCGCTTTATCTACGCCCTGAATACAGCGGATAAAACCTACTTGTGTTAGTTTGCGAATGTAAGTGCCTGCGGTGCATATTGCTACTTCTGCACCTGCGGAAACATCACCAATAGTAAAAGCACCTAATACGCGCATGGTTGTCCAGCAACGTTGCTTAGCGCTGCCTTTTCTTCCTTTGGTATTACGACAGCCTTTGCGTGAACCACTGCCAAAATGTAAATAGTCGGTATTAACGACCTTATATTTTGCGCCAATACAACCTCGTCTTTTTGCTGATGTTTTTATGCGCTTATGATCAATTAAAAAAGTGATCAAACTGTTGGCCGCAGATGAGGTAATGTTTACCTCGGTGATTAACTGTTTTTTAGTAAATTGAGGGTGATTTTTAATCCACTCCCAAGCCAGCTGACGCTGGCTTTTATTGTTTTTGTTACTACTCATTTTTTGTGACCTTAAAACACTGGTTGATTGTTTCCGTATTCCGCAACATCAATGTGCTTTATGCCATCCACTTTGGCTTTACGTTCAATATTTTCTAGGGCTATTGCAGCTAGGCGATAGTTACCATGGGTTTCGTTAATAACTTTGCGCAGTAACGAGTCACCAACGCTTATACCATGCTCAAAAAGTTCTTTAACCATAATTTGCATGTCTTCTAAGTCGGCAGGCTGGAACTCATAACGCTGACTAATGCGGCTGTCTAGCTGTGGCAATTTGCTAATTTTTCGCGCTATTTTGTCCATGCCCACTAAAATAATGGCAATGCCAGTCATATCGTGAATATCGCGCAGCGTTTCAAGCAGTTCAGGTTTGTCCATGTAGTAGTCAGCTTCATCAATAAACACGACGCGAGGATAGTCGTTTAAGGCTTCTAGCACTTTTTCAAAACGTGCCATTTTGGCGCGTGGACGGTCACGAACACTTAGCTCTTTTAATAGGCGATCTAAAAAAGTTGCTGCGCTATCAAGGGCTACGGCGCGAATGTAAACACCGTTCTCAACTGAATTTAATAGTTTGATTGTAGCGAAAGTTTTACCAAGCCCTGGGCGACCATCAATAAGTCCAAATCCTGGTACTGCGGGCGAACGTTGTAGCAAACTGGTAAAAATTCCTGTCGCTTGGGCTACGTTTTTTGTATATGCCGTGTGATATTTCATTATTATTGTTCCTTGTTTGATGCATAATCGAAGTAGTTTTTATCTTGAATACTTAGAATAAAGTTTGCTGATGCTGCCATATAAATGACACTTTCAGCTTGGGTAATTGGCTTTTTATGTGTAGCTCCCATTTCGCTAACCAATCTTTTAAAGGATGAGTTTTTAAAAACAAGAGGATGATCAGACACAACAACCATTGCTTCATTTTTAAATTTCTCTGCTGCAAGACTAAACAAGCAAGAGAATGAGGATGCCATATCTTTTTGACAGTCATAAACAACAACACCTTGCTGAGTGCTGGAATCAACCGCAACAAGGGCTATTGCAGCCTTTTCTTCTTTATTTTTATAGCAAAAGAAATCTATTTCCCATTGATATTGTTCGTTACGTGGTAATTGGTTTTCTTTCTTCATAATGCTATCCTTTGAAAGCTTAGTTTTAAGTTTGATGACTTATCTTGCGTGACAGTCATCGGTTGTTTAAAGGTCAGTAAATTGCGGTTAAACGTTAATTTACTGGCCTTTTATTTCTTTTGAATGTGCTGCTCTTGTTGTTCATCTTCATTGTTTTCACCCACCATAAAGGCGGCTTGTTTAGCCCATTTAGGCTGTGCTTTTTTATAGTTTTCTCTAATAACAATTTCCTCGTTGGTTAATTTGCGTTGCTTCGCTTGGTTCAATAT
>WGGB01000061.1 GCA_015491935.1 Alteromonadaceae bacterium | reverse complement strand
ATTGGTTTAACTTAATGCTTTACGGTGCGATGTTCTTCTTACCAATTTATGCTACTACTTTTATTGTTGGTGGTTTTTGGGAAGTAATATTTGCCTCAGTACGCGGCCATGAAGTTAACGAAGGATTCTTTGTTACTTCAATATTATTCGCGTTAATATTACCTGCGACAATTCCATTATGGCAAGTTGCTATTGGTATTACCTTTGGTGTAGTTATCGCTAAAGAAGTATTTGGTGGTACAGGTAAAAACTTTTTGAATCCTGCATTGGCAGGCCGTGCATTTTTATTCTTCGCTTATCCTAGTCATATTACCGGTGATACGGTTTGGGTTGCTGCTGATGGTTTTTCTGGCGCAACCGCATTAAGCAAATATAGTGCTCCAGCACAAGGTGTGATCAACGATTTCACTGTTAATACTGATTGGTGGAATGCTTTTTGGGGATTAATTCCTGGTTCTGTTGGTGAAGTTTCAACCTTTATGGTGTTGTTAGGTGGTGCTTATATTCTTTACAAGGGTATTGCTTCGTGGCGTATTGTATTGAGTGTATTTGTGGGTATGGTCGCGATGTCATCTTTATTTAATATTATCGGCAGTGATACTAATACTATGTTTGCTATGCCGTGGTATTGGCATTTAGTTGTGGGTGGTTTTGCCTTTGGTATGATGTTTATGGCAACTGATCCTGTGTCTGCCTCATTTACGAATACTGGTAAATACGCTTTTGGCGCATTAGTTGGTGTTATGGTGGTGTTAGTTCGTGTGGTTAATCCAGCGTTTCCAGAAGGAATGATGTTAGCCATTTTATTTGCTAACTTGTTCGCACCATTGTTTGACTATTTTGTTGCGCAAAACAATATCAAACGGAGGATTGCACGTAATGTCTAATTCGAGTCAAAAAAATAAAGAAACATTCGGTAGAACCATTGTCTTTGTATTTATTATTTGTTTAGTGTGTGCGGCCTTAGTGTCTGTATCAGCAATTAGCTTAAAACCAATGCAAAAAGCGAATAAATTGCTTGATCAACATACTAAAATTTTAGAAGCAGCAGGTTTAAGTGATGTTGCCGCTAAAGAAGGTGTTGATGCTACTTTTGAAAAATATGTAACACCTAAGTTTATTGATTTAGCTACTGGTAAATTTACTACAGGTAATTATGAAACTTATAACGAACGCAGCGAAGCTCGTGATATTGCTAAAAGTACTGCAGTAAAAGATTCCGAAGTAGGGTTACGCCGTGTTGCTAAAAAAGTGGTTATTTACTTAGTTAAAAATGACCAAGGTATGGTTGACTCAGTAGTCTTACCTATTGTGGGTATGGGCTTGTGGGATCTTATGTATGGCTATATTGGTTTAGATGCCGATTTAAATACCGTTAAAAGTGTTGTTTATTACGAGTTGAAAGAAACTCCAGGCTTAGGTGCAGAAGTACAAAACCCTAAGTGGATAGCATTGTGGAAAGGCAAAAAAATGTTTAATAAAAATCATAAAATTGCTATCCAAATTGTTAAAGGTGGTATGGCAAATTGTAAAACAAATAAAATTTATTGTGTTGATGCAATTTCAGGAGCAACTTTAACTAGCCGTGGTGTTAATCGCACCATTCATTTTTGGTTGGGTAGTGAAGGTTATGGGTCATTTATCGCTAAATATCGTGGTAAATTAAATCAAAGGGAGCTTAACTAATGTCTACTGATATTAAAAAAGTATTATTTGGGCCTGTTATTAATAACAACCCAATTACATTACAAGTACTTGGTGTTTGTTCTGCGCTAGCAGTATCAAACTCAATGGAAAATGCTTTAGTAATGAGTGTTGCGGTAATGATGGTCACAGCTTTTTCAAGTATGTTTATCTCTATGATCCGTAATCAAATACCTTCAAGTGTGCGTATTATCATACAAATGGCAATTATCGCATCATTAGTAATCGTTGTTGACCAAGTGCTACGTGCTTTCTCATATCAATTATCTAAAGCATTGTCAGTGTATGTTGGTTTGATCATCACTAACTGTATTGTTATGGGGCGTGCTGAAGCATTTGCTATGAAAGAAAAGCCACTTTCGAGTTTCTTAGATGGTATCGGTAATGGTTTAGGCTATGGCGCGGTATTATTAACGGTAGCTTTTTTCCGCGAATTGCTTGGCTTTGGTCGTTTATTTGGTGTTGAAATACTACCGTTAATTCAAAATGGTGGTTGGTATCAAGGCAATGGTTTACTAGTATTACCGTTTAGTTCTTTCTTTGTTATCGGCATGATCATTTGGGCCGTACGTACTAAGAAACCAGAACAAGTAGAGAAGGATTAAACTCATGGAACATTATATAAGTTTATTTGTTAAAACCATCTTTATTGAAAATATGGCATTAAGCTTT
>WGGB01000060.1 GCA_015491935.1 Alteromonadaceae bacterium | reverse complement strand
TGTTGATTATAAAGATATTACTTACCCAGCTAAAACCGCATTAGTATTAGGCAATGAACGTAAAGGCGTGAGTGAAGAGGCATTAAAACTAAGTGATCAACTCATTCATATTTCTATGTTTGGTATGGGCAATTCTTTAAATGTATCAACCGCGGGCGCGATTGTTTTAGCGGAATGTGCGGCTCAAATTAGAAAATCAAACTAGAAAATCAAACTAGAAAACAATTACCGCTGTAAATGTCATGCTGACGAAAATCAGAATTTAAGCTAACAAATTGGGTAATGATATAAAAAAGATGCCAAAACAAGTTCAACATGACATCTATTTTATTGGTTAGTTGAAATTACGCTCGACCCATAAATTTGCTCTCAGCGGTATTTACTTTAACTTTATCACCCGTTGAAATATGCTCAGGTACTTGAATAATTAAGCCGGTTGACAAAGTAGCTGGCTTAGTACGTGCACTGGCGCTAGCGCCTTTAATTGACGGATCAGTTTCGGTGATCTCTAAATCAACCGATGAAGGTAAATCAATACTTACTGGCATATCGTCAACCATAATAAGTTGCAAACCTTCGGTTTCTTCATTAATAAATAACACTTCTTCACTAATACTGTCTTTATTTAAGTGATATGGCGTGTAATCGGTATTGTCCATAAAAATATATTCGTCACCGTCAATGTATGAAAACATGACTGGATGACGAGAAAGCTCAGCAAATTTAAGCATTTCATCCGCTTTAAACGTTTCATCAACTTTACTACCCGTTACAACATCGTACATACGCATACGGTATAAACTACCGCCAGCACGACCTTGTGGTACAGAGCGTTGAATATCTCGAACAATATAAGTGCCACCGTTATATTCAATAGCGGCATTTTTTTTAATCTCACTCGCCTTTGGCATGAAAAATATTCCTTAAAATAAATTGTGGCTGAAAAATACCACGCTCAAGTTTTTATGCAAGTATTCTCTAATATAAACGACAAATTAGGTAAAGCCATTAATATTAAATAAGTAGTAATCATGATTGACTTTATTCATTAAGATAACTTTCAATTCTAATAAATGATTTGATTAAACCTGAGATTTGCAAAACCGCTAGACGACTGGTCTATTTTAATGCATAATACCATCATGAATACAGTACAAAATAAAATCAACACAAGTAACACTAAAGCGACAGAAAAGTTGCCCAAGCAAAGAGATGTTAAACAGCATATTCTTGATGTGGGTTATCAACTCATTGCGTCTAAAGGTTTTACAAGCGTTGGCTTAGCCGAAATATTAAAAACCGCAGCCGTGCCTAAAGGGTCTTTTTATCACTATTTTAAATCTAAAGAACAATTTGGAGAGGCATTAATAGCTGATTATTTTAGCCATTATTTCCAACAACTCGATAGCTTATTTATTGCCAACGGTGACAATGGTTATCAGCGTATCATGCGTTATTGGTATGGCTGGCTTAACTCACAAAGCGATATTTGTAATATGCAAAAATGTTTGGTGGTTAAATTAAGCGCTGAAGTAGCCGATTTATCCGATCCTATGCGACACGCCTTATTATCTGGTGCTGAAAAAATTATTGCTAAACTTGCCACAATAATTGTTGCTGGCATCGAAGATAAATCTATCGCGGCTCAATCGGCTAACAATACCGCACAAACACTCTATTATTTGTGGTTAGGCGCAAGTTTAATGGCAAAATTACAACAAAGTGATAAGCCGTTACAACAAGCTTTAAAGACAACTGAAAAACAATTAACTCGCGATCTTTAACAAAAAGGTCAGCTAATAAAACAAAATGAGTCTATGGTTATCGATAGATTCATTTTTTTAGTACAGAACACTAGACGACCAGTCTAATAACAAATAGACAAGAGGACAATAATGAATAATTTTGAATTATATAACCCAACCAAACTTTGCTTCGGCAAAGGACAAATTGCGCAACTAAACACCTTAGTGCCTGAAAATGCCAAAGTACTCGTTTTATTTGGTGGTGGCAGTATAAAACGCAATGGTACCTTAGATGAGGTAACAGCAGCATTAGGAGATAGAAAAGTCAGTTTTTTTGAAGGCATTGAAGCTAATCCTAGTTACGAAACAATGCTGCGCGCAGTTACACAAGTTAAAGATGAAAATATTGATTTTTTACTTGCCGTGGGTGGCGGCTCAGTCATTGATGGCACTAAATTTGTTGCTGCAGCAGCAAAATTTGACAGCGAACCGTGGGATATCCTACTAAAAATGGGCGCTAATGTTAGCGCTGCTTTACCCTTTGGTACCGTATTAACATTACCAGCAACGGGTTCAGAAATGAATAGTGGTAGCGTGATCACCAAAAAAGCAGAAAATGCCAAGCTATTTTTTGGCAGTGTTTTTGTGTATCCGCAGTTTTCAATTTTAGATCCCACTAAAACCTATTCTTTACCTGAAAAACAAATCGCCAACGGTGTGGTTGATGCTTTTGTTCATACTATAGAACAATATTTAACTTACCCTGTAAATGCCGCCGTGCAAGATAGATTTGCCGAAGGCTTATTACTGACCCTAATTGAACAAGGACCGCGCGCTTTAATCGAAAAAGAAAATTATGATGTACGAGCCAATATCATGTTCTCCGCAACCATGGCATTAAATGGCTTAATTGGTGTTGGCGTACCACAAGATTGGTCAACCCACATGATAGGTCATGAACTTACCGCACTATTTGGCATTGATCATGCGCAAACTCTGGCTATTGTATTACCAAGCGTATTACGTGAAAAAGAAGCACAAAAACACGAAAAACTCGTCCAATATGCCGAAAGAGTATGGAACATTATTGATGGTGATAATGCGACTAAAACAGCACAAGCAATCGCTAAAACAGAAGAATTTTTTCATACCATGGGCATAAAAACTAAACTAAGCGATTACGGCCTTAGTGAAAGCGATATAGCCAACATTATTAAGCAGTTAGAAGCACATGAACGTACAGCACTAGGCGAGCATCAAGACATTGATTTAGCCACTAGCGCACGTATTTTACGTAACAGTTTATAAGGAAACACGCAAATGACACAAGTAATGAACAGACAATGGCAATTGGCTGCCAGACCAAACGGTTTACCCACAGTGGCAAACTTTGCATTAAAAGAAGTTACCAAACCGATACCTAAAGACGGTGAACTATTACTGCGTACCATTTATATGTCACTCGACCCTTATATGCGTGGGCGTATGAATGATGCCGAATCTTATGCTGACCCTGTTGCCATTAACGACGTTATGGTGGCAGGTGCTGTTTGCCAAGTAGAACAAAGTAATAATGATAACTATCAAGTAGGCGACTGGGTAGTTGCCTTTAGTGGCTGGCAAGAATATGCCATTTCAGACGGTGTTGATTTATTGAAAATTCCAGCACAATTACCTAGCCTTTCTTACGCATTAGGTGTGTTAGGTATGCCAGGATTAACCGCTTATATGGGGTTACTCGATATTGGCCAACCTAAAGCAGGTGAAACCTTAGTCGTTGCAGC
>WGGB01000059.1 GCA_015491935.1 Alteromonadaceae bacterium | reverse complement strand
TTGTTATTTGTATAAATACAAACTTGAATAACTTCTTTTGCTAAATCAACGCCAACTGTAGTATTCTTCATGCTAGGACTCTTCTTAATATTGTTGTGTGAGAGCTTTAATATTACCCCACATTTTAGGTGTGGGGGAGTCCAATTATCTCACATTTTAGCCAACTATTTTGCGCCGCTTAAGCAAGGCGTTAGCTGCTTAAATATTTGCGGTACTTGAATAGTTTCAGTAGAATAAATTTATGCCTACAGTATTAAGAATTGGTCCCTTTCGTTTCTTCTTTTATAGTAATGAAAACGGTGAACCAGCACACATCCATATACAGCGAGAGAATATGCTCGCTAAATTTTGGTTAAAACCAGTAACTTTAGCTAGTTCAACTCGGTTTTCTCCAAAAGAGTTACGAAAACTTCAGCAATTAGTTGCTGAAAATAAAGAAGCATTTTTGGAGGCTTGGAATGAACACTTTAGCAATTGAGTTACACCCGCAAGCTCATACTATCAAATGCACTGACGCTGATTTAATTGTTGAACTCCTTGATGGTCGTACAATTTCAGCACCATTGGTTTGGTTTCCTCGATTGTCACAAGCAACCCCTGAGCAACTTTCTAACTGGGAATTACTTGGTGACGGTGATGGTATTCATTGGCCTGAAATAGATGAAGATCTTTCTGTTGCTGGCTTATTGTCCGGTACACATTAAATCAGCAGCTAACAAGCACTTCAAACGGACACAAAAGAGTTGGCTGTGTTCGTTCCTCACATTTTAGCCAACTTTTTTTAGCCGCTTAAGTAAGGCGTTAGTTTTTTATCCATCAATCGTGCTTAACTGGACAGTATGACCTTAGATATAAAGAGATATTATGGAACAAGATAGTGATTTACTCGGTATTAAGCCCGTTGCAAGAGCAGCAGAAAAAAGTGTGGATGGCGTAGGCTCCTTTCTTGGAAAGATTTGTATGCCTGTTGCTGAAGAACTGGGATTATATTTTCAGGATAAGGTGAAAGTATGGAGGTCTAATAACGCCATACAGATCGAGAAAAGAGCACAAAAAATGGCCTTAAAGCAAGGGAGTATTGACGGTAAGTCTGTTCACCCTCTATTGGCATGGAAAATTATTGAAAATGGTTCATTTGCCGACACCCCTGAATTACAACAAGCATGGGCAGGACTCTTAGCTTCATCATTAGCTCATGATCCTGATGATAGTAATCATATATTTGTTGACTTAGTCAGCCAACTTACTTCAATTCAAGTAAAAATAATTGAGTACTCCTGTTTAACTGCAAATAAGTATGTTTCATCTAAAGGTTTTATCCTAGCGGATGATTTAGAGTTAAATGATAAAATAATTGAGGAAATAACCGGCTCAAAGGACTTGCACCGCTTAGATCGCGAACTTGACCGATTATCAAGCCTAGGGTTGTTTGCAGGTTTAGGTGGTGGATACCATCCCGAAAATAGCATCGTTCACTTAACTCCTTCTCCTCTAGCATTACAGCTCTTCGCAAGATGCAGCGGTTCAAATGAAAACCCTATAAAATTTTATAATGCTAAGCCTAAAGTCGTGCCACAAAAAAACTAACAAGTCGTTTAAAAGGACAAAAAACAGTTGGCTTTTGCTCCTTCGTCGCTAATTTTAGCCAACAATTTTTTGCCTCTTAACGAGGCGTTAGCTGTACAGGGAGTTTATATGAAAATGTGGATATTGTTTTTTCTTTCTAGCTTTTCTTTTTTAGGGTATAGCAATAGCGTCAATCCTGTATTAATGGTTATGGAGTGTTTGCGAAACATCCCTGATAGTGAAATAACAAACCCTGAACATACTATTTCTAAAGAGCTATCATTAATGACTAGTGTGATTGAGAATATAACTCTCGAACTAGGTACAAATACTAACGAACAAAAAGAATTTAGAGAATTATATAAAGTAGCTTTTAAACACTGCCCAAAAGAAATAAGCCTTCTTAAGGCTGGGTATAAAAGTACAGCTAACAAGGCAATAAAGCAGGACTAAAAACAGTTTACTCGGTTTCGCTTCGCTACACATTTTAGCAAACCATTTTTAGCCTCTTATTGGGGCGTTAGATGCTCAATGATTTGTGTTTTACTTATTAAAAATTTTTGTAAATATAGCGAGTAAAGTAATCGCCTTAATTATGGCAATATGGTGTTTTAATCTAAGTTGCATTATTGGGCACCGTTGTAAAAAAATTAATCGTTCAATGTAACAGCTAAAATGTATGCTTTTGTTTTATTGTTGCATA
>WGGB01000058.1 GCA_015491935.1 Alteromonadaceae bacterium | reverse complement strand
TTGCTGATGGTAATATTGCCGCAGGAAAAACAAAGTCTGCACTTTGTGCGGGTTGTCATGGCGCGACAGGTAAAAATCCAAGCCCTAATTTTCCTAATTTAGCAGGCCAACACGCACAGTATATTGTTAAACAATTAAAAGCTTTTAAAGCAGGTACGCGTGTTGATCCTACTATGGCTTCAATGGCTGCAACTTTATCAGAACAAGATATGGCTGATGTTGCAGCTTATTTTGCAAGTCAAAGCCGAACGGGTAAAAAGACTGTTGCAGCAAGCAAGGGCACAACGCCACCTGTTGTAAATATAGCTAAAGCGGCAGTCTTTGTAGCTGATCCTGTTGCTGGTAAAGCACTTTATGAGTTTGGTGATGAATCTCTAAGTCGTGCTGCTTGTATTGGTTGTCATGGTAAAGAGGGTCATAGTGAAGTGTTAATTTACCCTAATTTAGCAAACCAACACCCTGAATATATTGAAAAACAATTACAGGCCTTTAAGTCAGGTACTCGTACTAGCTTTGTAATGAATCAGTTTGCTAAATCTTTAACCAATGACGAAATTAAAAATATTGTCGCTTATTTGGCTAATCCACAAGCAGTAAGTAAAGTTAAGGTACACAAAGTTGTTGTAGATTCTGGCATGACAAAATTAGCAATTGCAGGTAAAGCTAAATCAGCAGCTTGTGCTTCTTGCCATGGTGCTGATGGTAATAGTTTAGTAGCAATGTACCCTAAATTAGCTGGCCAAGGTGTGAAATATTTAGTTAAGCAATTAAAAAACTTTAAAGAGGGTACACGCAAAAATGCTATTATGGCGGGTATGGCTGCGGGGTTATCTGCACAAGATCGTATTGAATTAGCGAGTTATTTTGCAGCACAGAAAGTAACTAAAGGGAATGGTAAAGCAAATGAGTTTGGTAAACGACTTTATTTAGGTGGCGATGAAAAGAGTAAAATTCCTGCTTGTGTTGCTTGTCATGGTATTAATGGTAAAGGTATGGCTGCGGCCGCTTTTCCTATGGTAGCTAATCAAAATGTTGAATATTTAGAAACCCAGTTGAAAAACTTTCATAGTGGCGAACGAGCCAACGATAAAAATGGCATGATGCGCTATACAGCGGGTAAATTAAACGATAAACAAGCTGCTGCATTAGCACAATATATGTCATCTTTATAATTTTTACATTGTATAGGTATTCTGCCTCATTAAGTGGAATAGTTAACAAAAGCAACTTATTTAGTTGCTTTTGTTGTATTAAAATAGATAAAAAATATTTTTACTGTTGCTGTACTGTGGCAAGGCGTTATTTACGCTACTTTTAAATGATTTTAGAAAATTTATATTATAGGCGCTTTGCTAGTGAAGTGCGTAGTGCTAGAGCTGCTATGGTTCCTGAAAAAGGACATATTTTATATGTCGGTGGTGATGTTGAACGTAAATTTCTGCTTGTGTTGGTTGTCAAGGTACCTAAGGTAAAGGTATGGCTGTGGCAGGTTTTCTTTCGTTAGCTGCACAACAAATTTCCTCATTTAAATAAGTAATTATATTAATAGTAATTAAAAAGACAGCCGTTGCTGTCTTTTTCTTTTTTATGAAAAAGCTATAAAAATTTACTCTTTATCTTCAGTTTCTTTTGTTTCTTCTACTGGCTCTTGTTCATTTTTCGGCTTTTCGCCACCACAACTACCACAACAACTCATTAACTTGCTCCTCATAAATATTAATAAATAAACGAGCATTATAATACTTGACTAATTAACTGGGTTATTTGATCAAGATCACGTAATTTGTGATCTTGGTACAATATCAAGGGGAACAATTCTATAAGCACAGCGCCTTGCACCCTCAATAATATGTTCTTCGCGGCTGACTTTGGCAATATCGCTGAGTAAGGTTTGAAACAAATTAAGTTCTGAGCGACAAAAATTTAAACATTTTGTCGCGGCTGCACAAATAGGGCAGTGATTTTCGAGTAAAAAATAGCTACCGTCGTCATTTTTTTCAACGCTTGCCATATAACCTTCATCACTGCGTAATTTTGCTAATGCGTTAAGTTTTTCAATAACACTATATTGATCAGCCAATGCTAAGCGATAGTTAATTAATGACGTATGTTCACGGTGATCAATTAATTTATCTAAACCTTCATCGCCAAAAATTGTTTTTACTGAATCAATTAACTGTACCGTTAACTCTTCATGGCGATCACCAAAATGACTATTACTTTTGGGAGTTAATGCCCAATATCTTGTTGGCCGACCTCGCGGTGCTTTTTTGTCATGAAAGATCACTTCGCCTTGCTCTTCTAGCGTTTGTAAATGCTGGCGAACGCCCATAGTGGTTAAACCAAGCTCTGCCGCTAATATTTTTGCAGTAAGTTCGCCACGTGTTTTTAATAACCGCAATATTTTGTCATTAGTTTTCATTCACCATTACCACCATTTGTCTAATAAGCCTCATTTTAATCTTGAAATTACTATTAAGTAAACTTTTTTATTTATTTTATAGCTTGACAATATTTAATAAAGTGATTACCTTACTAAATATTAAGTAAATAAAAAGTTTTATTAAATAGCGAGTGCAAATTGTACATCACAACACATAACAGAATATAAATAAAAGGAAATAAACTATGCTGCATTTAGAACATATAAATTTAGTGGTAAGTGACATTGAACAATCATTAACATTTTATCAAGCGGCTTTTACACACTGGACAGTACGCGGTGGTGGCGAAAGTCAGTGGTATGGTAAAGATAGAAGGTGGTTACATTTTGGCGATGACTATCAATACATTGCCTTAAATGATGATGGTATTGGTAAAAATAGAGATTTAACAGGGCATCAAATTGGATTAGCGCATTTTGCTTTCGTTACCAATGATTTACAAGGTATGATTGGGCGTTTGGCAAAAGCTGGCTTTACTATTGACAAACAAGGCGCAGATGATCCCTTTCGTGACAATGTTTATTATATTGATCCAGCAGGTTATGAGGTTGAGTTTGTACACTATAAAAGTGACTTACCCGCGCAAAGAAACTGTTATTAATTGATCTTAAGTTAGGAGAGCAATTTGCTCTGCAATGATAACTCGTTAATTTTAATGTAAAATAAGATCTCATTATCGCGTGGGCATTCGTGCCTCATGCACCACCCTACCTGTAAATTCCTGTAGGGTGGGCAATTTGCCCACCCATTAGAGGGATGTCTGAATCAACGAATGGTGTTAATACTACTTCGCCATCCATGCTTTAAATAATGACCAAGCAATAAACCACATTACTAGCCCAATACTTAAATCAATACTGCGTTTAACCCTTGGTTTACTTAGTTGTGGCGATAATTTTGCTGCGCCAAGCGAAACCGTTGTAAACCATACTACGGAGGCGAGCATAGTACCGATCATAAAATACATTTTACTTGCCCCTTGATATTGCCCTCCAACACTGCCAATAACCATAATGGTATCAATGTAGGCGTGTGGGTTTAAAAAGGTCACTACTAAACTGGTGATGAAAATAATTTTGAGTGATTTATGTTGGCGCAAAATATTTTCATTAGGGTTGTTAATTAATAATGCTGATTTAAACGACATTAAACCGTAGCCACACAAAAATGTGATGCCGCCCCAAGTTAATAAGGTAAAAAGTAAATCACTGCTGGCTAAAATTAAACTGCCGCCTAATATGCCTAAAGCGATTAAAAAAATATCATAAATAATAAATAAGCTGGCAGTAAACAGGTGATGATTACGATTAATACCTTGTGTTAACAACATTGAATTTTGACTACCAATAGGCAAGATCATACTTAACCCTAAAGAAAAACCTTTGAATAATACTAACAAGCCCATTTTACACCTCGGTAATAGCATATATATCCAAGCTAAACTTTGCGGTTACTTAGGATAAATATGTGAAGAATTTAATAACGCGTTAAGTTTGCACTTTTTCAAAGCTTAAATATAATTAATAAATATTAAGCCATATTAGAAATATTAATAATGATGCTAGATTATAAATTATTAGATGCGTTAGCCAAAGTCGTTGAGTTGCAAAGCTTTGATTTAGCAGCAAAACACTTATATATAACTCAATCAGCCATATCACAACGGATAAAAAGCTTAGAAGAAAATATTGGTCAACCTGTGCTAATTCGTAGCCAACCGATTAAAGTGACCACTGCGGGTGAAAAACTACTAAGTCATTACGCTATGGTGCAACAGCTTGAAAACGAAATGTTACCGAGTTTGTTGCCTAATGCACCTGTTGAGCCTTTAAAAGTCTCATTAGCGATTAATGCAGATAGTTTAGCAACTTGGTTTATTAGTGCTTTATCGCCTATTTTGAGTAAATATTTAGTTGAGTTAAACCTTATTGTTGAGCGTGAAAGCGTGACTCTAGACAAGCTAAAAAATGGTTCCGCCATTGGTGCGGTAAGCTCTATTGCTAAACCACTTGCAGGATATCGCGCTTTTAAACTAGGTGATATTAACTACATATTGGTCGCATCAAAAAGCTTTCAAGCACGTTATTTTACCAAGGGATTAACGACCGAATCATTAAAAATGGCACCGGGTATTAGTTATGATCATAAAGATGATATGCATACTCGTTTTATCTCACAACATTTTAATTTAGCGGCAAGTGAATATTATTGTCATACCGTGCGTTCGTCTGAAGCTTTTGTAGAATTAGCTAAGCAAGGTTTAGCTTATTGTTTAGTGCCTGAATTACAAATTAAAGATGAACTGGCAACAGGTGAGTTAGTTAATTTATGCGCAGATAAACAGCTTGTTGAAACTTTATATTGGCATAGTTGGGTATTGGT
>WGGB01000057.1 GCA_015491935.1 Alteromonadaceae bacterium | reverse complement strand
CGGTGTTTGTCAAACTAGTTGTCGCGATCACTACATTATGCACTTTCAATCTTGGCTATATTTTGCTCAGGATTTAAGTACACTTCTTCTGGCAAATCCCAATTCCGAATATTACCGCTCCAGCGCTCAGGATGAATGTCCTTAGCACCTCGATAAACTTCTTTTCTATTAGCTAATACTTCACCCGCTAATCCTGAATGCCTCTGATGTGGGCTGACGTATTTAATACCGCTGTGCTTGTGATTAAAATTATACCAATGGCTAAATTTTAACACCCAGTTACGTGCTTCTTCTATCGTTAAAAATCCTTTATATGGGTAACCTGGTCGATATTTACACGTTTTAAAAATTGACTCTGCGTAAGCGTTATCATTACTCACTCGTGGTCGACTAAAAGAAGATACAACACCTAAGCTATGCAGCGTTTCAAGCATTGACGAGCCTTTCATCGGGCTGCCATTATCTGAGTGCAACACCAGTGGGTTATCTCGAACGCCTTCTTTTAAATGCGATATTTTAATCAACATTGAAGCGTTTTCTGCCGATTCCTCATCATGTATTTCCCACCCAACAATTTTTCGACTAAATATATCGACTATTAAATACAGGTAAAAATGTAACCCTTTAGCGGGACCAGGAAGCCAAGTGATATCCCAACACCACACTTGATTAGGACCTGTCGCGCAATGCGTTGTTGGCACTTTCCGCTCTTTAATCTGACTACGCCCGCGAGTATTTTGCAACTTTTCTTCATGTAGTACACGATAATAGGTCGACTCAGATGCAATATAAACCCCCTTATCAGCCAATGCAGGTACTATTTGACTAGGTGGTAGGCTTTTAAATTCATCGCTATTAACGGTCTCTAATAAATGTTTACGCTCTTCCTCTGATAACTTATTTTTAGGCACTGGACGCTGAGCGCTTGGCCTGCCATCGCTTTTAACACCGCCTTCTACAATCCAGCGCTGATAAGTTCTTACGCTAATTTCAAGTTCAGCACAGGCTTTAAATCTTGCTGCCCCAGAAACCACCGCTTCACTGATTAATTCGACTGCTTGAATGCGATCTGAGTCGAGGATCATTCGTCCTCGGCTTCCCCCCAGATCGCATTTGCTTTTTTTCTTAGCACCAATAGTGCTGCTGTTTCAGCTAGCGCCTTATCTTTTCGACGTAACTCTTTTTCTAATTGATTTATCTGTTTTTTATCTTTCTTGGCTTCGATGCTAAAGATTTTTTCTTGCGCTTTTACATTGGCATTCGCATCCATACAGGCACTACGCCAGACAGCGATTTGTTCCGCATAAAGTCCTTTCTTACGGCAATAATTCGCTAATTCAGCTTGATTTAACGTCGATGTTTCCAGCACGACTGCGAACTTGTTTGCTGAAGACCATTGCTCAGCATTATTTCCATCACCAGGCACTAGATGCCCCTTATCAATTGCTTGTTTTCGCCAATTATACAAGGTTGACTCACCAATACCCATTTCGATAGACAATTTTGAGATTGATATATTATTAGGTGGCATCATCTTCTGAAGAGCCGACTCTTTTCTCTGCGCTGAATAAGTTGTCATTGTTGTTCCACGCCCTCTACTTAGTTTTAATGATTAAATATTAAGCGCGACAACTAGTCTGACAGAGAGGGATGTTGAGTCATTACTATTCCTCGTTTGTATTCTGTTGTTTGTGCTAGTTAGTTTTGTTGCGCCTCGCTGTGCTCGGGACAACCTACAATAATAATTTCATCCATTGTAGGTCGCCGCTTGCTGCGACAATTTGTTGCGTCTCGCGTTGCTCGGAGCAACTTGCAAGGATCATTCTTTTACAAAGATAATTATTTTATACCATCAATATATTGGCTAAAACGCTGATAATCTATATTGCCACCGGTTAAAATAATGGCGACTTTTTTGCCTTGCATTTGTGTTTTTTCTTGATTTAATGCGGCTAAGGTGATTGCGCCAGCACCTTCTGCTAGGTTATGAGTACATTGGTAATATTGATACATGGCTTGTGCTATTTCATTATCGCTCACGGTAACGATGCGTTCAGCACCTTGCTTAATTATCTCGAACGCTTCTGCCATTGGTGAACGTGTTTTGACGCCATCAGCGATGGTATTCGCGCTGTCGGTATTAATAATTTCCCCTGCGGCAAATGACAGTGCAAAGGTTGGCGCACCTTCGGCTACTACACCGATAACTTTAGTATTTAAACCCAGTAAATCGCGCGTTTGAATGACGCCGGCAATACCTGAACCCATGCCAATAGGCACATAGACGGTATCTATATTTTTAACAGTATTAAATAACTCTAATGCATAAGTAGCAACACCTAGCACTAAGTCACGTTCAAAAGGAGCAACGGCGCGATAACCTAATTCTTGCTCTAGAGTTAAGCTATATTGCCTCGCTGCTTCAAAATCGTGACCGTGAATAATTAAGTTAGCTCCATGGGCTTTAATGGCGCGGTTTTGATCTTCGTTATTTCCCTCTGGCACGACTATAGTGACAGGCAAGCCAGCACGTTTACCCGCAAAGGCTAAACTTTGGCCGTGATTACCTATTGTTGCTGAAATAAGTCCTTTTGGGGGATCCTCTGATTTGAGCAGTGCGTCGATTAATACTATACCACCGCGCACTTTAAAGGCGGTGGTTGGTGTGTGATTTTCGTGCTTCACCCAAACGTCAGTATTTGTTTGTTGACAAAGTTGCGGCCAATTATATTGCGGCGTCGCTTGAAAAACGCTGTGTACTAAAGTGGTTGCTTGTTCTAATTCAATTAAAGTAAACATATTTTACTGCCCTGCTAAATCGCACATAAAAAAGAGTGTTAATCGCTAGATTAACACTCTTTCTCTTTTTTCATCAACGGACTTATTTTTAAGTAAATAAGCCGCGTTAATTTAGCTTAATTGTGACTAACTTGTTTACTTTGTTTTTTTAGTATTAATAAAGCGGTTAAAACTAAGATAGTTGCTTGTGCCACTAAACCTTGCCATGTTGGCGCAACCCCTAACCAGCTGATAGAAATATTAATAGGGAAAGGCGATAAACTAATAATGGCGGCTTCTTGTAAAGCTGCAATGCCTTTACCTGTTAAAATAAAGGCTAAAACTAACATAAAATAGGCACTAACAGAGAAAAATTTAGTTAATGGTAATTTCACGCTATAACGGATCATTAACCAAGCTATTAACGCTAAAATGGCTACACCCGTTAAAAAACCGCTAACGACTACACTCATTTGTGTTGTACTTGCTTGCGTTAATAGTGATTGATAAAACAGTACTGTTTCAAATACTTCTCGATACACTGAAATAAATGCTAGGCTGGCAATACCCCATAAAGTTCCCGCGCCTAAGTGACGATCAACATTATGCTTTATGTAGTTTTGCCATTGAGATGCTTGTGTTTTATTATGCATCCAATAGCCGACATAAAATAATACCAGTGCGGCTAGCAGCGCTGCACCACCTTCCATCACCTCGCGTGATGCGCCACTAATATCAATTAAATTTTCGGCTGCCCACCAAGTAAAAAAGCCAGCAATAAGTGCTAAAATCCAACCGAAATGTAAATATTTTAAGGCGTCTTGGCGCTTGGTTTTTATTAGTACCGTAGCAAGCGCAATAACCACTAACAAAGCTTCTAAACCTTCACGTAGTAAAATAACTAAGGCCGCCGAAAACATTGAATTATTCGATAAACTATTCATTGTCATTGCTTGTTCGGCAAGCTGTAACTGTTGTAGTATTTGTGTTAACTCATTCTCTACTTGTGTCTGTTTGTTAGCCACTTTCAATAAATTTCTAAAATTAAGTAACTGACTTTCAATACTTTTTCTTAGTACGCTATCGTGGGCATCTAAGTTGTTTTCGACTAATTCAAAACCGTCTAAATAGGCACTTACTGCTAACGTTTGTGCTTGTGATAATTCTCCTGTTTTATAAGCGTTAACAGCAGCGAGTAGATTACGTTTTGTGGTTTGTAATGGCGTTTTGTTTTGTTTAAATAATGGCGTTGGATCACTGCGCAAGCTACTTATTTGTGCCTTCGATAACGAATTTTTTTGCATTAAATTGTTTGGATTATTATTGATCCAATTTGTTAAGTTAATATTTGGTAATGACTGAGATGAAGAAACTTTATCGACATCACTAGTAGGTTTAAATGCTAACCCGCCCACATAAAAAGCTAATGACCAACGCTGGCGTTCACTTAAATTATTAAATGAACGCATTGCACTGCCTTCTAAGCCATTAGTAATGGCATCATAAAGACCTAATAATGAACGATTTAGCGCACGCGATTGATCGGTGAAATCAGTAGGCTTAGGCGAAAGTGTTCTTGCTAAGTTGCCATTGCCTTGACCTGTTTTTCCGTGACATACCGCACAGTTTTCTACAAATAGTGCTTGAGTTTGTTTAGAAGGCAATAAATGTTCGGGTAAAACTAATACAGACGAAATGGCGAGTATTTGTTGACGAATAGCTTGGCTATATTTTTGAATAGTTACGCCGGGTGCTTTATTATTTACGGCTTGCTGTAATGCTAAACTTAAAGAAATTAATTCGCTGTTGTGTGTAGGCAAAACACTGATTTTATCAACAATAATATTAGCAAATTGCTGCATTTCGGCAAATTCATCTTTATTACTTATTTGTCCATGGTTTACTGCTGCAGGATAATCTACGCCAATATATTCGGCTAATTGCAGTATTTGTCGAGTTTCTTTTAATAGCGAGCTTGAGCTGTTGTTTGTTTCTTTACTTGTTTGACTTGTTTGCAGGTGTGCTCCTTTTAATTGCAAGGAGCTTTGTTGAGCAAAAAGATGAGGTGAACTCAGTAAGCCAATAAATAAAAACGTTGTGCGCACTATTTTTATTGAATAAATTTTTATTAATGAAGAAAAACCTTTATTCACTGTACAGCCTTAATTTAACTTTTGTGATTAATTGCTCATGTAACTTTCCATATGGTTTTTATCAATATAATTTTTCAATATTAAGTAAAAACCAATGATAACAATCTAAATAAGAATTGTTATTATTTTATATGTTTGTGAGTAAAACAGCAAACAACCTTTCATTAATTTATCTGTATTTAAAGAAAGGTTGTTTTAGATCAACTGTATTTATCGTTATCGTTGCATTTCTTCAATCTTACCTTTTGAAAACCATGCATAAAGCACAGGTAACACAAATAAGGTTAAGAAAGTTGCGGTAACTAAACCACCAACAATTACGGTAGCTAATGGTCGTTGAATTTCGCTACCCACACCATTAGATAAAATCATTGGAATTAGCCCTAAGGCAGCAATTATTGCCGTCATTAATACGGGACGAAGTCTTGATATAGCACCTTCAAAAATAGCTTTAGCAATATTATCGGCTCCAGTAATATGCGAGCTTTCAATACGTAAATTTATTGCTTCAACCATGACCACACCATTGAGTACGGCAACACCAAATAGAGTGATAAAACCAATAGAACTAGGTACAGACAAGTATTGTCCTGAAATATATAAAGCAACAATACCGCCGATCATGGCCAGTGGTAAGTTCACTAAAATTAACAGCGCTTGACCGATACTACCAAAAGCAAAATAAAGTAATAAGGCAATCATGGTAATAGATAAAGGTACAACAATGGCTAGGCGTTGCATGGCACGTTGTTGATTTTCAAATTGTCCACCAATGTCAACTGAATAACCAGCGGGCAAATTAACTTTGTCTTTAATCGCTTGGCGAATATCTTTTACTACACTGCCCATATCGCGGCCTTGCACATTAGCTTGAATAACTACGCGGCGTTGTACATTGTCTCGGCGAACTTGCGGTGCACCAGATTCAAAACCAATAGTGGCCACATCACCTAAACGTACCCAAGCACCTGTAGGTACTTGTATGCGTAGATTAGCAATAGCTTGCTGGTTATTTCTGAAGTCTTTTGCTAGGCGTAAATAAATATTGTAACGCTCATTACCGTTAATCACTTGTCCTACTTCTTGTCCGCCTATACCGTTGCTTACTATTTCCATAATGTCACTTACAGCAAGTCCATAACGAGATAGTTGTCTTCTGTTGGGTTTTATAACTAACTGTGATTCACCCGCAATTTGCTCCATTGCCACATCGCGTGCACCATCAACACCTTGTATAGCTTGAACAATAGCTTGACCTTGCTTGGCTAATACATCGAGGTCTGAACCAAATAACTTAATCGCTAATTGTGCTTTTACGCCTGATAATAATTCATCAACTCTGGCAGCAATAGGTTGAGAAAAATTGAGTAATAAACCGGGGAATTGCTCAAGTTTAGTTTGCATTAAATTTTGTAATGCTTGTCGTGTTTTTGCGCTTACCCATTGTTGATGAGGTTTTAAACCAATATAAATTTCAATATTGCTTACCGCTTCAGGATCTCCGCCAATTTCCGCACGACCAATTCGGCTTTCAGCATAAGTTACTTCTGGAAATTCAAGCAGTAATTTTTCTAATTTTGGTGTTACCGTTAGTGCGGTTTCTAAGCTAGTTGACGGTGCCATAGTCGCACGTAAATTAATGGTACCTTCTTCAAGCTCAGGTACAAATTCTGTACCTAAATAAGGGACCAAAATTAACGCGCCAACAAGTAATATCCCCGCGCCTGCAAGCACCATTTTTTTCGCATTCATTGCTTTGTTTAATGTTGCTCTATAAGCTTTTTCTAATACGGTTACTAACGGGCTAGTTCGTGCTTTAATCCCTTTTTGAAAGAAAAAACTCGCCAACGCAGGTACAACAATTAATGAAACGGCTAATGAAACAGCCATCGCTATCATGATACTTACGGCCATCGGCTGAAATAATTTACCTTCAACACCTTCTAAGCTAAATAAAGGCGCAAATACCACCATGATAATAGTCACGGCAAAAAATACGGGTTTTGCTACCTCTTTAGCGGCTTCTTGAATACGCAAACCAACATTACTATCGTGTTCTGCATCAAAGTTGTGTCCTTGTTCGTGTCGTCTATCAGGGTGTGATAAATGCTTAAAGATGTTTTCCATCATCACCACAGCACCATCAACCATCATACCAATGGCAACGGCTAAGCCGCCTAATGACATTAAATTAGCCGACAAACCATTATATGACATTATAGTTAATGCCATACCGACAGAAAGTGGTATGGATATTAAAACTAAAATAACGGCACGTACGTTAAGCAAAAATAATACTAAAACAATGACGATAAAGACAAAAGCTTCAATTAAAGCTTGTGATACTGTATCGACGGCTTTTTCAATTAAATCACCTTGATCATAAATGGTTTCAAAGCGTACACCTTTAGGTAGGGCTTGTTGAATTAAAGGAATACGGCTTTTAATGCCATCAATGGTCACTTTAGTATTTGCTCCAATCCTTTTTAATACAATTCCAGAGACAATTTCACCTAAATATTCATTACCGCTTTCCTTGCCTTGGGCATCAAAAGTGCGCTGTGTCATAGTTACCGCACCTTGGCGAATTTCACTACCAAATTCAACTGTCGCGACATCCGAAATATGTACAACGGTACCATCAATGGTTTTTACTGGAATTTGTGCTAATTCTTTTAAGCCTTGTTCTCCAGAATTTAACCAGCCTACGCCACGGATAACTAGTTGCTCTTGACCTCTGTCCATATACCAGCCACCCGCATTACTATTATTATTTTCAAGTGCTGTGGCAATATCTTCTTGCGTTAATTTATAAGCAAGTAAATGTGAAGGTTTAATATTAATTTGATATTGTTTTACTTCGCCACCAAAGGAAAGTACGTCAGTAACACCATCAACAGGCATTAATAATAGTTTTACTACCCAGTCATTTAAACTGCGCAGGGACATTTTGTCATAACCTGAATCCTTTTCTGCGAGTAATAGATATTGATATACTTGACCTAAGCCTGAACTATTAGGACCAATTTCAGGTGTGCCAACACCATTTGGGATCATTTCTTTAGCTGATTGTAAGCGTTCAAACACCAGTTGTCTGGCAAAATAAATATCAGTACCTTCTTTAAAAACTACCGTGATTGTTGAAAGCCCTGTTTTAGAAATAGAACGCACTTCTTCAACATCGGGCAAGGCGTACATTACTGCTTCAACAGGAAAAGTGATCAATTGTTCAACTTCTACAGAAGCAAGCCCTGGTGCTTCAGTATTAATTACTACTTGCACATTGGTTACGTCAGGGAATGCATCTAAATTCAAACGTGGGATAAAAAAGATAGCGGATGCGGTGACCGCTATTAACGCTAGAATGACTAATAATCGGTTAGTAACAGACCAATCAATTAAACGATTTAACATAGTTTAGTTCTCCAATTATTGAATGACTTAGTCATCATCGCCAAAACTGCTTTTAGCCAGTTCAGAAAAAACATAAAATGCACCTTTAATAACCACTTTTGTACCGACTGAAATATTGGTTATTTCACGCCACTTTTCTTGAGAAGGGTCTTCTTGAATACTTAATGAACGACCAATATTTATTTCTTTACTCTTAAATACACCTTGTTTTTCAATAAATACTTGCCAATCGCCATCATTACCTCGCATTAAGGCCGATTCTGGCACTGCTAATATGGGTTTGGTTTTAAAAGAAAAGAAAACATCGGCAAACAGACCAGGATGAAGTTGGTCGTTATTATTTTCGACTTGTAAACGAACTATTCGAGTACGTGTTTGTGAGTCTATGGTATGAGCTTTTTGTGTTACGGTTGCTAAGTAAAGCTTACCTAAAACTTTTATTTGTGCTTTGCTACCAGCAGGTAACGATAGTTGCATACTTGGTGCTAAGCGTGCCTCAACCCATAATACTTTTTCATCGGCTAATTCAATTAAACTATGACCCGCTTCAACTCGTTGTCCTTGACGGAAGTTGTCGGATAATACTGCTCCTGATTTTTCGGCATTTAACGTATATAAGCCAAGTTTTGTTGACTTGTTAACTAAAGAATTAATAGCAGACTCAGATAGACCAAAAGCGAGTAATCTTCCAACGTTAGCTTGATTATTGATTTGTGCAGCAATATAACGTTTATCACCAACGGCTTTACGGCCTAGTTTTTGTACTCGTTGCCATTCAGCATTGGCTATTTGGTAACTGGCTTGAGCATCAGCAACAGACTCACTAAATAAAGTGACGAGTGCTTGACCTTTATTTACATGATCGCCAAGTGCAACATGACGTTTTAATACCACAGAATCAACACGTGGTGAAACTAAATAGCTAGTATAATCATTGGCTTTTATTTCTCCTGGCGCATAAATACTGTAGCTCATTGTTTTAGGTTGTAATGTTTTAATTTGAATATTGGCAAGTGTTAATTGCGCTTTAGAAAGCTTTATTTCACCTTCTTCTTTTCCTTCATGTTCATTAGCTAAAGTTGGTAAGGCAAATAGTTGAGTATTTATTAATAAAGCACTCACTAGCGCTAATTTTATTTTGCGGGTAAATGTAATTTTTTTCATATTCGTTTCCAAAAATATTTATAAGCAGCGATAAAGATGAATAGTTCGCTGGTGCTAGAATCTTCGCGGTTAAAACCGTGCATACTTGGTGTAAAAGTTAAAATAACTAAACAGCCAAGTGCTAGGTTTTGTTTAAGCTTTTTAAGGCCATATTTATTTGACCAATGGCTAATAACCAGTCTATTTTGCTACGTTTAAACTGACTTTGTAATTCAATACCTGCCAATAAGCCATCGGTGCGTTGTTGTAAGGCAAGTAAATATTCGGTGGTGCTTATATCGCCACTTTGCCATTGCTTTTGTAGTAAATCAGCAATGCGTTTATCACGACCTTGCATTAATTGTTGCCAACGTTGATAGTGTTTTTTATAAGCAAGTACCGACTCGGTTGCTGCTTGTATAACAAACTTTTGTTTGCGTAATACCGCGTGTAATTGTGATTCAACGGCAATGGCTTGTTGGTTAGCGGCACGTGCTTCACTACTAAAATTATTACGCACATTTAAGGGCATTGAAAAGCTCAACCCTAGTGCGTTATCACCGTCGGTTTTACCCGCATTGATACCGAAAGTAGGATCGGTTTTAGTGGCAAGTAGTGCTTGTTTTGCATTACTTTGACTAATTTGCCATTGCAATTTAGCTATTTGCACTAACGGGTGCTGATTTAGCCATTGTTCGCTAGTTAGGGGATTGGTTTTATAGCTTTCTATGGCAATGCCTTGTTTGGGCAAAATGTGTTTTTCATTAGTCCAGTCGGGCAATAATTCAATAACTTTAGCCTTAGCTTTAGCCAATTGTACTTGTGCCTGTGCGGTTGTGTTTAATGTTTTTGATAAACTTAAAAAGGTAAGCTCAGCATCAACTTGACTCACATCACCAGCTTGTTGCCGCTTAGCAACCAAGTTAAGTAAAGTGCCTAACTGTTGCTCCTTTTCACTCGCTAATTGCGCTTGCATTTGAGCATTGTGATAATTCACTAAGGCTTGTAAAGCTTGTGCTGTTTTTTCTTGTATTAAATATTTAAATACTTGCTTTGCTTGTGCTAACTGCAAATCAGCTTGTGTACTTCGTTGCTCTCTTTTATTCCACCAATCAATAGTTTGATTAATGCCAATAGTAAAGTTATTCGATTTACCTTCGCGAGCAAAGTCGGTGGCAAGTTCTGGATTATAGAGGGCTTTTTTCTGTCCTTCAGTTAACGAGAATACGGCATTCATGTTTTCTTTTGCCGCAATAACATCAGGGTTTTTATTAATTTGTTGTGTCAACCATGAGGGTGACGCAGCCGTTGCCGCAGACGATGCGTGTACAGCAATAGGTAGGCTTATGCATAATAATGCTAAAGCCTGTTTTACAGGGTAAAATTTCATTGTTAAAACTCATTTATAAAAAAATTAGAAACACAAACTCAACGGAGTTTTATGCTGTTTTTTATGATTTAAATGAGTTAAATAATGGGAGGACGTAAATCAGGAGATAAGTTTGTAGAGCGATAGTCGTTATTAAAAAATAGGCTTCGTTCTTTACTATGCAGTGCATAAAAAGCCAGTGAATTATCAATTAAATCAGCACAGTTTACACCATGACAATAACAACAATGATCATCATCTACTACTTGCTTGTTGCTTTGAGCGGGAGATGCTTTATTGTCAGCAATGTCTTTATTTACGGGAAAATAATCCGCTTCGCTAAAGGCAGTATTTGGTTGATGAAATTTTACTGCATCTGCCATAGCATCTACTGATTGCACTGCAACCAAAGCTATTAAGATGAAAAGTAAAATTTTATTAAGCATTAACTAAATGACCTTGTAAAAATATTTATGTATAACTAACCACCGCAGTTTAACAAACCTTAGCTTGGCCGCATAGCCTTAATGATTAGTTATTTTACATTTAATACGTATTAACCTGCGCAGCAAGATAATTCAGACACATCTTTGTTGAAGGTTTGAGCACAGAGTTTTAGGCCTTCAACCATAGTTAAATAAGGAAATAGCTGCCCAGCGAGATCTTCTACTGTCATTTTATTATGAATGGCTAATGCGGCACTTTGAATGAGCTCGCCACCTTCATGAGCTAATATTTGTGCGCCAATAAGTTTACCACTGTGTTGCTCTGCAACTAATTTAATAAAGCCGTCAGTGCTAAAGTTAGCTAAAGCACGCGGTACATTATCCATAGTTAAAACTCGACTAACCGTGCTAATACCTTGCATTTGAGCTTCTTGTTCGCTTAATCCTACCGTTGCTACTTGTGGATCTGTAAATATTACGGCGGGCATTGTGGATAAATCTAAATTAGCTTCGCCGCCAGTCATATTAATAGCTGCCCGACTACCTGCTGCAGCGGCTACATAGACAAATTGGGGTAAATTAGTACAATCACCAACGGCATAAATATTCGCGGTAGAGGTCATCATTTTATCATTAACGATTATACTGCCATTTTTTTGAGTGATAACCTCTGCGGCAGCGAGGTTTAATTTTTCAGTATTACTATGACGACCCGTGCTAATAAGTAATTTATCACACTGAATTTGTTCACCATTGTGTAAAGTTAATGTAAATAGTTCACCATTATGATTTATGTGCTCAGCTTGAGTATTAATTAACACGTTTATGCCTTCTTGGATAAAAGCGTTAGTTAATTCTTCGCCTAATAATGGATCTTCTTTATACAGCAAGGTATGACGAGCAATAATTGTGATTTTAGCGCCTAACCTTCGATAGGCTTGTGCTATTTCTAACGCGATAACTGATGAGCCAATAACAACTAAATGTTTTGGCATCTCTTTACTAAATAATGCTTCGGTAGATGTCCAATAAGGAGTGTCAACTAAACCATTTGTTGGTGGAATAGTTGGCGTTGAACCGGTAGCAATTAATATTTTATCTGCATTTAATTCGTGTTCTATACCTTGATTATTACGAATTATTAAGGTGTTACTGTTTTTAAATCGGGCATAGCCTTTGAGCAACGTTAATGCTGGATTTTTTTCTAAAATGCTTTGGTACTTGGCTTGGCGTAATTCATCAACTCGCGAGCTTTGTTGTTGAGCAAGCAATGCTCTATTGAGTTGAGGGGCATGATTTTCTAGCCCGATAAAAGGATTGTTACGTTGTTGTTCAGCGAGTTGAGCGGCGCGAATTAATATTTTTGAGGGGACACAGCCAACATTTACACAGCAACCACCAATAACATCGCTTCCTTCAATAAGGGTAATACGAGCACCATTTTCTGCCGCTTTTATCGCTGCTGAAAATGCGCCAGATCCACTACCTATTATGGCAATGTGCAGTTGAGTTTCATGTTTATTAGCACAACAGCTAGTTTTTGTATTTTTTGACATCTTTATTTCCTAATCTTTCTTTGGTGGTTAAGCCGCACAACTTTCATCATTACAGCGCTTATTAGCTGGTGAAATAAGATCCCAAATTGAAACGGTTAACATTAATGCTAAAGCAGAATAGGTGACATAAGTACTCCAAGCATATTGAAACCAAGGGTAAAAAGACAATAAAAGTAAAATAGGTCCCGTTATACCAAGTAGAGTACGTTGCCATTGCTTATGACTAAAATACCCTAAAATATTTATGCCTAACGCTAACCATGCAAAAAACGGTAGTAAAGTATCTAAAAATAAATCTTCCCACTGTCCTAAAAATCCCAATCCTATCGCCGCACCAATATTGGCTATAGCAGGGAAACACATTGCGCAACCCATGGCTGAGATAATAGAGCCTAGGCTACCCGTTTTATCGCCAATATTTGTAAAAAAATCAAATAATTTCATAAATAACTCGCTTTAATCAAATGGTATTAAATTAATATTCAATAAGTTTACAGTCTGTACTACGGTACAGAGTCAATATTTTTTTATACTATTTTGAAAAATTTAATACTTTAGTACGAGAGTGATTTTTTTAATTAATCTTCTAAAAAGCCTTGTTGGTATAATGCTTCTATAAAACCGCAATCTGAATCATCGTTATGTTGTTCGCAGCTGTTAATTAATTCATTTAAAACACTCACTATTGTTTGTAATGAATTTATTTTTTGTGTTATTTTCTCTCTTTTTTCAAGAGCTAAGCTTTGTATGTCGTGGCAATTTTCGGCCAATAAGAGTAATTGCTGTATTTCTTTTAAAGAAAAGCCAATTTGTTGAGCGCGTTTGATAAAGCGTAAGCGATTAATATCACTTTCAGGATAATGACGAAAACCATTTAAGGGTTTTGTAGGTTCAATAATCAACCCTTGTTTTTGATAATAGCGAATAGTTTCAATATTTACGTTGGCAGCTTTGGCAAGTTTACCAATAGTTAACGGTTTAACTATTGGTGGTTTTTTTGTTTTTGTCATGCTATCTATCCCCTGATTTTTAGAGAATTAATCATAGCGAATTATTTAAATGATGTATTTAAGTTAAAATAATAATTATTGTTATTAATCAAAAAACTAAAAAGTTTGTTTGAGCGCAAAAAAAAGCGCTAAATAGTTATTTATTTAAAGGAAATATCAATTAATTGTGCTATGTTTTTAATAAGGATATTATTTTATAGACTTGTTGATATTAGTAATTAGTAAAATATTATTTAAGTATTAATGGCTACTATAGATGGATGTGAAAAATTATAAAAAAAAATGACACAACGTAATTAAGTTTTTTAGATTTATTAAAGAAACTTATAAAATAAATATGCAGAAGTATTAGTAAAACAAAAATAAAAGGAAATCTTTATGGCGACTGAAAATGCCCTATATCTGGTTCTTGTTGAAAAAATCAAACAAGGAACTTTAGTCTTACCCACCTTACCTGAAATCGCTTTAAAAGTTCGCCAAGCTGCGGATGATCCTGATGTTAACTTACATAAAATGGGAGAGATTATTTCTCAAGATCCTGCGTTGTCTTTAGGTATGCTAAAAGTTGCCAATAGCGTAGTTTTTGGTCGCAGAGTAAAAGTTGAAACCGTTAATCAAGCCGTAACTCGTATTGGTTTGCGCCAAATAAAAAGTATTGCCACCGCTATGGCATTAGAGCAAGTATTTGTCTCTCACAATGATTTTATTGCTGAGTATATGAAAAAATCATGGAATAAAACTATTGATGTCGCTTCTGTCGCGATTGCGCTAATGACCAAGTATTTAGAATCTCACAAGCATGAAGGTTTAGCATTAGATACCTTAACCTTAGCGGCATTAGTGCATAATATTGGTGTGTTACCTATATTAACTGAAGCTGAGCATCATCAAGATATTTTTGCGAATCCTGTTTTTTTACAACAAGCCATTATTAAATTGTCGAGCAAAGTTGGTGCTGCAGTATCAAAAGCGTGGGATTTTTCTGATGAATTTACCGCGATTATTGCTGATTGGAGCAATTTGTCGGTATTACCTAAAGAAGTAACTTATATTGACTTTATTCGTGCTGGTGCTATTTATCATGAAATATTTAAAAATGAATCTACTCGTGCTGTTTTATTAAAAAGCTATGTAGAAAAGAATATTTTACCCGATGAAGACTATATGCAAAGCGATGAATTTTCAGAAATGATAGCGGATGTTAAGAGTATGTTTGTGTAATTCTTTTAATATAATTAATTTATCTTATTAAAAATATTTAGTAGTTTACCTTAACGGGTAAGCTACTTTTTTTGTCATTAAAAATATATAATCGTTACTCAATTTGATTTGTCAATAGTCGTTATGTCCCTAAAACAATCCCATCATTTTTTTGCTCTTATACTTTTCCTATTTATAAATTATCAAGCGGATGCCCATACTTTTTCACCCAGTAATGTTAGTGTTGATTTACTCAATAATAATCAATTTAGTTTTACCTTAGAAACCGATTTTATTGAATTAATGCAATGGCAATTACAGCTTAAAGGTAACAGTGATGAGTTAATCACTCAAGTGCGAGCATTAAGCAAAATTCAATTATATAAAGCAATAAAAGCACTTAATAAGCAATTACAGCAAGGCGTTATCTTTTATTTTGACGATAATGCGATACAGCTAACGCAATTATATCCCCCCAATGTTAATGATGTTGCAATGCTACTCGCAAAAAAACCTGATAATACTAATTATCGTGTAGTCTTTTCAGGTCTTGGTCGTTATCCTCAAAACTCAAAAAAACTAGCATTATTTTTTCCTAAGCAGTTGGGCGTTATTAATTTTAAATTATCAAGCCCAAGCAAAGCATTATTATCTAGTGGTGTAAAAAGCAGTTTTTTTGAACTTAAACAAAGTAATGTTAATGCACTAACTTTAACTCTAGCAAATAGTTTAAATTATATTTATCAAGGTATTATCCATATTATTCCGAAAGGACTAGATCATATTTTATTTGTGCTAGCATTATTTTTATTGTCAACTAAGTTATCTGCATTATTATGGCAAATTAGTGCTTTTACTATGGCGCATACGGTGACTTTAGCACTAGGTATTTTTGGCATATTAGTTGTGCCATCAAGTATTGTAGAGCCTATTATTGCGCTCTCTATTGCATACATTGCCATTGAAAATGTTTTTTCTCACAAGCTTAAATCTCAGCGTGTTTTCGTTGTTTTTATCTTTGGCCTTTTACATGGTTTAGGTTTTGCCTCTGTATTATTAAAGTTTGGCTTACCCAAAGGACAATGGTTAACTAGTTTGATTTCTTTTAATATAGGAGTCGAAATAGGGCAATTACTGGTTATTTTAACTGCCTTTATTTTATTAGGATGGGCTAGAAATAAAACGTGGTATCAAGCTAGAATTGCGACACCATTGAGTATTTTTATTGCCATGATGGGAATTTATTGGTTTTTAGAACGAGTATTTTTTTAATTTTTTTGAGGCTTGTTTAATCGGCTAGTAAATTTAACAATAAAGTAGTCAATTTGGCTATTTCTTATGTGCTTATAAAACTAATGATTTCACCATATTAGTTAACTTATTGAATTTTATATAATAAAAATATGGCATAAGAATTGGACTAAAAAAAGTAACTAAACAATATAATTACTTTAAGGTTCTAATATGAAAACTTTTTTAGCTAGTGCGTTATTACTTTGTTCAACAACTGTTTTTGCTTATGATCATCAAAATTCTTGTGATGTAAATTTGCATGGTGGAGTAAAAATTAGCCAGCAAGAAATCACTTTTTTTAAAGAAAATGTTAATTCAAAAGCACAAGTTCCTTTATATAAAATTGTCGATGATAAAAACTTAATGCTTAATGGGCAACGTATTCAATTAAATTCAAAGCAACAACAATTAGTCACTAATTATGCGCACAGTATTCGAAAAATGATCCCCGCAGTTAAGCAAGTTGCCAATGAAGGTGTTGATTTGGCCATTGAAGGTGTTAGTACGGCATTTAATGAATTGTTAGGTGACAATAATGAGGTAACTAATGACTTGGTTACTGAGTTGACCAAGGTACGCACCGAAATTAATAAACGTTTTGAGCAAGATAAAACACTATATATTAATGAAAGTGGTGTTGATGGAGAAAACTTTTTTGATCATGAATTTGAAGCGAATATAGAGTCTTCGGTTGAAAGTGCAGTAAAAAAATCAATAGGTAACTTATTAGTTGCAGTTGGTCAAAAAATGTTATTTTCTGGTGGAGATGATGACGGGTTTGAACAACGCATGGAGCAATTTGGCGATAAGATGGCAGCAAAAATGGAGTTTAAAGCCACTAAACTTGAAAAGCGAGCTAATGCTTTATGTGCCTCTATGGTGCATATTGATCAACTAGAAGAGCAGTTAAAAAATAATATTAAGCAATTACCTAAATTTAATCTACTTAGTGTTGAACTCACCACTAATGCTGAAGAATTAGCCGAATAATATTTGTTGTCATAATCGCTATTAGAATGTAAAAAGCGATCTGAAAGATCGCTTAGTTTGTGAGGTTGGTATTATTCAGTTCTTGAAGTAACTTCGACTAAATGGTAACCAAATTGTGTTTTTACTGGGCCTTGAACGGTATTTACGCCAGCCGAAAAGACAACGTCATCAAATTCTTTTACCATTTGTCCACGACCAAATGAGCCTAAATCACCACCTTGCATTTTAGAAGGGCAGTTTG
>WGGB01000056.1 GCA_015491935.1 Alteromonadaceae bacterium | reverse complement strand
CTTATTATCAATCCGTTAATTGTTTTTTTGGTAACCAAACAAAACCCTTACCCTTTAGTGTTTACCTGTTTGCGTGAGTCCGGCATTACTGCTTTTTTTACCCGTAGTTCAGCGGCTAATATCCCCGTAAATATGGCGCTTTGTAAAAAATTAGATTTACATGAAGACACTTATTCAGTGGCTATTCCACTAGGCGCTACCGTTAATATGGCGGGTGCTGCAATTACCATTACCGTATTAACGCTTGCCGCTGCCCACACACTGAATATTGAGATTGATTTTGCTACTGCTATTTTATTAAGTGTTGTGGCTTCTATTTCAGCTTGTGGAGCTTCAGGCGTTGCTGGTGGTTCATTGTTGTTGATTCCACTGGCTTGTGGTCTATTTGGCATTAATAATGACATTGCTATGCAGGTGGTTGCTATTGGCTTTATTATTGGTGTAATTCAAGACTCAGCAGAGACCGCGCTTAATAGTTCAACTGACGTTGTCTTTGCGGCTGCGGCATCACACCATATAACAAAATAAATTATAGCGTCTAAAAATTAAACTTTCAGCCAATTGATTTTGATCATTGGCTGATTTGTTTTAAATGAGCTTTTAATGCTAAAAGGTTTACAAACAAATCCCCCTAATGCCGCCGCAAGCTCATTATCAAAATAAACAAAAGGAATACGTTTTCGCTGCCACGGGGCAATATTGAGTTCTTGTAATATCTTTTTTAATGAACGGCTATGTTGGCGATAATCAGGTAAACAACGAGGATTTTTATGGTTAAAAGTAATCGTAATGTTTTCAACCGTATCGGGTATTAACATGACTATTGATTCTTCTGTTGTTTCCTTATGAGTGTGAATTAATTCTAGTTGTAATAGTCCTAATTCATCAGGCAAGGTTATTTTTTGTACTTTTTCTACTCTTAATAAGGTTAAATCAATACTTGTGCTAAAACTGCTTAAATCAGCAAAAACAGGGGTTAAAAATAAAGTGTCTTGAAAACGACGTAGCGCATATTTTCCCATCGTTATACAAGGAGATTTATCTTCTTTTGCGTTTAACTGCAACAATACCTGTTTTAATTGCTCACTACTTGGCATTTTATAACCTTGTGATGCAATAAAGTAACGGAGTACATTATTAAATCTTAAGCTTGATAATGTTGCTAATTGGCTAATACTTAATGCTTGCTCATTTTGCTTAGATGCAGCTAAACAACACGCCTGTAAATCGTCTTGCGCTAATTCGTCTAATAATAGTTGTCCATCACGACAATGTTCGCTACTGCGACTTATCGTGCGAGTAATACTTGGCCAGCGCTGCTTTAGCTTAGGTATAATAATTTGTCGTAAAAAGTTACGATCAAAATGAATATCACTATTCGATTCGTCCTCAATCCATATTAATTGCTGCTCATTCGCGTAATTAATAATGGTATCACGCGAGCAATTTAATAATGGTCGAGCCAATAAATGTGAATTAATGACACTACTGCTTGCCATTGCACTTAGCCCTTTTAAACCAGAACCTCGTTTTAATGCCAATAAAAAAGTTTCGCTTTGATCATCTTGATGATGCCCCGTCATAATTAATGCATTACTCAACTTTTGCCGTTCTGCGGTTTTAATTAATGCTTTATAACGGGCATCACGGGCGAGTTCTTCTAAACTCTGTTGATTTTTACGATTAATATTAACCGAGCAAACAGTTAAAGCAACATGGCGTTGTTGACATTGCTGCTGTGCAAACTGCTGCCATTGCGTCGCATTTTTGCTTAAACCATGATTAACATGGCAAGCATATAGTGGATTATGAATTTTTTTTGCGTGTTTTAAACCCGATAAACAATCAAGTAATACTTGCGAGTCAACACCACCACTGTAGGCAATAAGTATTGGCTGCTTAGGGTAAGCAGCCAAAAAATGAAGCAATGTTGATTGGATAGTGTTCATAAAAGATTGCGAGGTTATTTGCCAATTAAAGTTAAATTTAATACAAGCCTAAGATCCTGACCTGCGTCAGGAAAGTAGTAAGACTTAACAATAACCAAACGACATTAAACGATCGTAACGCTTTTCAATCAGCTCATCTTTAGATAACTCGACTAACGAAGTTAAATCAGTTTTAAGTGCTTGTTTTAATTCAGCTGCCATTTGATCAACATCACGATGCGCACCACCTAAGGGTTCTTCAATGATGGTATCAATAAGATCTAATTCTTTTAAACGCTGTGCAGTAATGCCCATTGCTTCTGCTGCTGTAGAAGCTTTTTCGGCGGTTTTCCATAAAATTGAAGCACAACCTTCGGGTGAAATTACCGCATAGGTTGAGTATTTCAACATATTTATTTTATCACCGACACCAATCGCTAATGCACCACCAGAGCCACCTTCGCCGACAACGGTACAAATAATAGGCACATTTAAACGCGACATTACTTTTAAGTTAGTAGCAATAGCTTCACTTTGACCTCGCTCTTCTGCGCCAATGCCTGGATAAGCGCCTGGAGTATCAATAAAGGTAATAATAGGCATATTAAAACGTTCTGCCATTTTCATTAAACGCAAGGCTTTACGATAACCTTCTGGACGTGGCATACCAAAATTACGTTTCACTTTTTCGGCGGTATTACGCCCTTTTTGATGCCCTATTATCATGACTGGCTTACCATCTAAACGCGCGGTACCACCAATTAAGGCTTTATCATCTGCATAAGCTCTGTCACCACATAATTCGTCAAAATCAGTGAAAATGCGATCAATATAATCTTGGGTGTAAGGACGTTGTGGATGACGAGCCACACGTGCTACTTGCCATGGTTCTAAATTAGCAAATATTTTTTGTGTTTTTTCTTGGCATTTTTCTTTTAATTGTGAAATTTGCTCTTCAAGATCTAAGTTGAGATCTTCGCCTTTATTAATTAATTCTAATTCTTCAATTTGAGCATTAAGTTCGGCAATTGGTTGCTCAAAATCTAAAAAATTTAACGACATTGTGTTCTACCTATTTAAAGTCTTAAGTAAAAACTTAAGATATAAGAATGGTTTCACCACTCTTTATTGGTTAAATTGTAAGGCAATATTATCATCACCCAACAGGGTTTTAAGTTCATGTAACAAACTGTCTGTTGGACTAATACGCCATTGTACACCTAATTCGAGCATTGCCTGCGCCTCTTGACGCTGATAAAAAACTCGAACTGGACAAGTACCTTCTTTGTAAGGAGTTAGTACTTGATTAAATTGGTTTAAAAAGTTTTCAGATATTTCAGTTTTATTTACCCGAATATCAAGCGATTTTACGTATTTTTCTCGCGCTTGCATAATCGGCATGATATCACGGGCGGTCATTGTAATACCACCAGAGTAATCATCAAAGCTGACCTGTCCGCTACACACTAAAATAGCATCATTTTCGAGCATTTCAGCAAAACGATCATAGTCATCAGGAAATAAACGAATGTCCATACGTGCGCTTTTGTCATCTAAGGTAACTAGCGCCCAACGACGACCGCGCTTGTTCACTAATACTCGCACCCCAATAACTAAGCCAACAGCAACCGTGGTAACATCTTTATTAGTGGGTTGTAATTTAACCAAACGCCCTGTTGAATAATGTTTTATTTCTTTAAGGTAACGATTAATAGGATGACCTGTTAAATAAAGCCCTAACGTTTCTTTTTCACCTGCAAGCCATACTTCTTCAGCCCAAGGAGCGAGCTCTTTAAAGCTTTGACGTTCATCTTGATGTTCATCGTTAATTAAGCCAAAAAGATCGTTTTGTCCTAAAGACTCAGCTTTAGCGTGTTGCTCAGCGGCTTTTATTGCGTCGTTTAATGTGGCAAACATCGCGGCACGGTGTGGCCCAAGATGATCCATTGCCCCCGCTTTGATCAAACGTTCAAGTACGCGACGATTGGTTTTTTTCAAGTCTAAACGCGCACAAAAATCAAATAAATCAGTAAATGGGCCACCACTTTCTCGCGCGGCTATAATAGCTTCAATGGGACCTTCGCCAACCCCTTTTACCGCACCAATACCATACACAATTTCATTATTATTGTTTACGGTAAATTTATACAAACCTGAATTAACATCGGGAGGTAAAAGCGTTAAGCCCATATTGCTACATTCATCGACTAAGGTAACAATTTTATCGGTGTTATCCATATCTGCTGACATTACGGCAGCCATAAATGGCGCAGGAAAATGCGTTTTCATCCATAAGGTTTGATAAGAAACTAGCGCATAAGCAGCAGAATGCGATTTATTAAAACCATAGCCCGCAAATTTTTCAACCAAATCAAAAATTTTCATTGCCAGCTCGCCATCAACACCTCGGTCAATAGCTCCTTGCTCAAAACCAGCACGCTGTTTCGCCATTTCTTCAGGTTTTTTCTTACCCATAGCACGACGCAACATATCGGCACCACCTAGCGAATAACCCGCTAAGACTTGTGCAATTTGCATGACTTGTTCTTGATATAAAATAATGCCGTAAGTTGGCTCAAGGATGGGTTTTAAATCCTCATGTTGCCATGTTTTATCAGGATAACTAACTTCTTCACGCCCATGTTTACGTTCAATAAAGTTATCAACCATGCCTGATTGCAAAGGGCCTGGGCGAAATAAGGCAACCAATGCAATAATATCTTCAAAGCGATCAGGTTTTAATTTATCAATAAGCGATTTCATACCGCTTGACTCTAACTGAAATACTGCGGTTGTTTTTGACGCTAACAGTAATTTATAACTAGCAGGATCTTCTAAGTCTATGGTCGCAATATCAATGGGCTCTTTACCGGCTTTTAACAGTTTTTCGTCAGCCATTTCTATTGCCCATTGCAAAATAGTTAATGTGCGTAAACCTAAAAAGTCAAATTTAACTAGCCCTGCATCTTCAACATCATTTTTATCAAACTGGGTAACTGGGTTTTTACCTTCTTCATCACAATAAAGTGGGGCAAAATCAGTAATGGTTGTCGGTGAAATAACAACACCACCAGCGTGCTTACCTGCATTTCGAGTAGTGCCCTCGAGAATTCGGCACATATCAATTAAATCTCGAACATCACTGTCTTGTTCGTAAACTTCTGGCAACTTAGGCTCAGCTTCAAAGGCTTTAGCTAGCGTCATGCCCGGATCGCCTGGCACTAATTTTGAAATTCTATCGACAAAACCATAAGGGTGGCCAAGTACACGGCCAACATCTCGAATTACCGCTTTTGCCGCCATAGTTCCAAAGGTAATAATTTGTGATACCGCATCACGACCATACATTTGCGCAACGTGATCGATAACTTCATCACGTCTATCCATACAAAAATCAATATCAAAATCGGGCATTGAAACCCGTTCAGGATTCAAAAAACGTTCAAAAAGCAAGTCAAATTCAAGTGGATCTAAGTCGGTAATTTTAAGTGCATAAGCCACTAAAGAGCCGGCACCAGATCCTCGACCAGGCCCTACAGGAATATTATTATCTTTACTCCATTGAATAAATTCCATTACGATTAAAAAATAACCGGGAAACCCCATGTTATTCACAACTTCTAGCTCTATCGCTAAGCGTTCATCATAAGGCTTACGTTTTTCGGCAAAATCGCTACTATTTTTATCGAATAAAAAGTTTAATCTCTCTTCTAAGCCATCTTGAGAAACTTTCACTAAATAATCTTTTATATCCATACCTTCGGTAGGAAAATCGGGTAAAAAATATTCACCTAAGCGTACGGTAACGTTACAACGTTTGGCTATTTCTACACTATTTATTAATGCCTCAGGTATGTCACTAAAAAGCTCCAGCATTTCAGCTTCGCTGCGCAGATATTGCTCAGGACTATAGCGTTTTGGACGACGTTTATCGTCAAGAGTATAGCCGTCGTGAATGGCAACACGAATTTCATGGGCATCAAAATCATCAGGGCTTAAAAACATTACTTCATTGGTGGCAACCACAGGTAAACAATGTTGTTGGGCAAGTTTTACTGCAAGGTGAATATAGTCTTCTTCATTATCGCGATTGGTACGAATAAGCTCCAAAAAATAATTATTTGGGAAATACTGCTGATAAAAATTAACCATTTGACTAACTAGTTCATTATTCCCTTTTAATAGAACCTTGCCAATATCACCCTCGCGGCCACCTGATAATAAAATAAGCCCTGAGGCATATTCAATTAACCATGTTTTATCAATAACAGCCTTGCCTTGTACATGACCACGCAAATAGGCTTTTGATATTAATTCGGTTAAATTTTTATAACCAATATTATCACTGGCTAAAACGACTAAACG
Organism: Alteromonadaceae bacterium; assembly: GCA_015491935.1. GTDB lineage: Bacteria > Pseudomonadota > Gammaproteobacteria > Enterobacterales > Alteromonadaceae. The sequence continues at coordinate 3,727 of WGGB01000056.1, read as the reverse complement.
TGATAACTCATCACCTAATTCTTCACTTTGAACCCAAAAATCACAGCCAACAATAGGTTTAATTCCCGCGCTGTGTGCGGCATGATAATACTTTACTAAACCGCATAAGTTTGTTTGATCGGTTAGTGCCAATGCGGGCATATTTAAATCAGCGGTTTTGGCGATAATAGGTTTTACTTTTTTTAAACCATCGCACATCGAATAATCGCTATGGACACGCAAATGGATGAATTGTGGCGGTGCTAATTCATTAGTGTTATCAAGGGCGGTATCTTTCATGTACGTTTTATTCCTTGCTCGGCAATCACCTTAGCGACGGGCTTAAAACTTTGTCGATAACAATCTAGCACTCCATGTTCGATAATTTTTTCAAGATGAACTTTGGTGGGATAACCTTTGTGTTGAGCAAAGCCGTATTCAGGATAAAGCTTATCAAGGGCGATCATTTCTTCATCGCGAACAACTTTGGCTAAAATAGAAGCGGCACTTATTTCGCTAACACGATCATCACCTTTGATCACGGCTTGCGCATTAATATTGCCATACTCACCAATAAAAGTCGGTGTTCTATTACCATCAACTAAAACAAAATCAGGTGTTATCTTTAAGCCTTGTACCGCTCGTTGCATGGCTAACATAGTGGCGTGTAAAATATTTAAGGTGTCAATTTCTTCTGGGCTTGCTCGCCCTATTGACCATGCTATTGCTTTTTCTTTAATAAGAGGTACTAAGGCAAGTCGCTTTTTTTCAGACAACTTTTTTGAATCCATCAAACCCTCAATAGGGTTATCACTATCGAGGATCACGGCCGCGGTAACCACATCTCCCACAAGTGGCCCTCGTCCCACCTCATCGACACCAGCAATACAATACGCTACAGGATATTCAAAAGACGGAAGTTCTATTTTAGCTTTAGTCATTTTTTTGCTTAATTTTTTTAGAATATTTGTTTTTCGTGAAAATAACGAGTATTTGCTCACTCATGACTGATACAATTTTTCAACGGCATTAGCAGATTTTTCGCTGGCATTTTGTTTTAGTTGGTGATGAATAGTCATAAAGGCTTCATTGAGTTGAGTTTGATCTTGATATAAATGCTCTTTTACTAAAGGTAGAATGTTATCAATACTCACCTGCCCTTGTAATAATTCAGGTACCAGTGCTTTATTGGCTAGCAAATTGGGTAATGAAAACCATTTCAATTTTATTAATCTTTTTACTAAGTGATAAGTCAGTGAATTCACTTTGTAACAAATAACCATAGGGCGTTTAATAAGCGCCGCTTCTAATGCAACAGTACCAGAAGCCATTAACAAACAATCGCTTGCCGCCATCACCTGTTGGCTTTTACCTGTGATTATTTTAATGCTTAAATCAGGAGCTATTTGCTGATGTAGTTCTTTAAATTGCTCAGCTCGCTTTTCTGAAACCATAGGTACAATAAAAACTAACGTATCATCTTCTTGATATAATTTTTGTGCTGTTTTTAAAAATGGTGTGGCTAAACGTGAAAGCTCGCCACCACGGCTGCCGGGCATTAAGGCCAAAATATTTCCATGCTCTGGTAAGTTTAATTCAGCCCTTGCTTGTGTTTTATCTGAATAAAAAGGAATATCGTCAGCAAGTGGATGACCAACAAAGGTACAAGGCACATGATGTTGATCATAAAATGCTTTTTCAAAAGGCAATAAGGATAAAACCATATCAGTGGCTTGTCCAATTTTAAAAATGCGTTTTTCTCGCCATGCCCACACGGAAGGGCTTACATAATGTACGGTCTTAATCCCTTGCTGCTTTAATTTGCCTTCAAGTGGGATATTAAAATCAGGTGCGTCTATACCAATAAATACAGTAGGCTTATTAGCCGAAAAGTATTGCGTTAAGGTTTTACGAATGTAAAGTAAACGTCGTAAGCGCCCTAGTACTTCAAAAATCCCCATAACGGCCAATTCATCCATAGCAAATAAACTTTCAAAACCGAGCTTATTCATTTTAGGACCGCCAATACCTATAAACTTTGCGTCTGGGTATTTATTTAATAAAGCGGCCATTAAGCCAGCACCCAGCGTGTCTCCTGAATGCTCGCCCACAACTATAGCAAACATTGGTGTCTTTTGTTGAGTTTCAGGCATATTGTTTGTCATATAAGCAACTACAATTAACGTACAATGCCGCGACTAGAATTTTGAATAAATTCTATAAGTTTAGCTACTTCAGGAAATTCTTGCATAGATTGCTGTTGATTCTCGACCGCACCATCAACCGTTAAACCGCTACGAAATATTGTTTTATAAGCACGCTTAAGCATAAGCAATGTTTCTTTAGAAAAACCACGACGTTTTAAACCTTCATTATTTAAACCAAAAGGTTTAGCGGGTTGTCCTGAAGCCATTAAATAAGGAGGTATATCTTTAAGTACTAAAGCATTAGCTGCAACAAAAGCGTGCTCGCCAATATGGCAAAATTGATGTACTCCACTCATGCCACCTAAAATAGCATAATCGCCTACATGAACATGACCCGCAATAGAAACATTGTTAGCTAAAATACAATGATCACCGACGATACAATCATGGGCGACATGGGTATAGGCCATAAACAAATTATTGCTGCCTATTTGCGTTAATGCATTATCTTGAATAGTACCGCGATGAATGGTGCAAGACTCTCGAAAACTATTATTATCGCCAATAACTAAACGAGTTTCTTCTCCTGCATATTTTAAATCTTGGCAGTCTTCACCAACAGAAGCAAATTGAAATATTTCATTGCCATGGCCTAAGGTTGTAGGTCCTTTGATCACAACATGAGAATGTATCTTACAATTATCGCCAATAACCACATTCGCGCTAACTAAAGTCCACGGACCTATAACCGTATTTTTTCCTACAATAGCACCTTCTTCTACAATGGCTTGAGGATGAATTTGTGCCTGAGGATGAATATTTTGTTGAGTTTCATTCACTAAAAAATGCTCTTTGATTTTTTAAATACTGATAGTTTATTTAGAGTTTACGACGTGCGCACATTAAATCAGCACTACACACCACTTTGCCATCAACTTTTGCTTCACCCGAAAATTTCCACATACCTCGACGTTCTTTAATAAACTTAACGTGTAAGTGCATAGTGTCCCCAGGGATCACTGGCTTTTTAAAACGCACATTATCTAATGAAGCAAATAAATAAAGATCATCTTTCTCTCTATTTTCTGCCGTTTTAAAGCCTAAAATACCTGTAGCTTGTGCCATTGCTTCTAAAATTAATACACCTGGAAAAATGGCAAACTCAGGAAAATGTCCTGTAAAAACAGGTTCATTGTAAGTAACATTCTTAATCGCGTGTAACCACTCACCTGCTTGATAATCAAGGACTTTATCCACTAACAACATTGGATATCGATGAGGGATAAGCTGTTGTATTTCTTTCAAAGAAATAGATTGCAAAATTCTTTTTTCACTATTATCTTGTTCGTTTGCTGCGTCCAATGTGCTATTCCTTATATAAATTACATGGTCAATTAACTATTGATACTTTACCTAGCATTTTTATTATTTGATTATCTGTTTTTCAAGCTCAGCCAATTGTTTTTCTAACATTTTAACGCGTGCAAAAACATTATCTAATTTTTTTACTCGCGCATTAGTCTTATTCCACTCTCTATTAGAAACAACAGGAGTACCAGATGAATAAACACCTGACTCTTTAATATTTTTTGTTACCATAG
>WGGB01000055.1 GCA_015491935.1 Alteromonadaceae bacterium | reverse complement strand
GTATTTTGTTCGACTGTGCTGAATTAGGGTATACCGCTATTGCCGCTCATGGTCATGCGGATGCTTTAGGCATTGTGTTACGTATAAATAAAAATGATTTGTTTGTTGATACCGGAACCTATGATTATTTTAGTTACCCAAAATGGCGAGAGCACTTTAGAAAAACTAAAGCACATAATTGCCTTGAAGTTGATGGTTTAGATCAATCAGTGATCACTGGGCCTTTTATGTGGGAACAGCACGCCAAACCGACATTAAAATTATGGCAACCAAGTCTAACAGGGGGAGTTGTTGTTGCTAGCCATAATGGTTATCAACGCTTAGCAGATCCTGTTATCCATGAAAGAAGTCTTGAATTAAATACAGCAACAAGAACGATAGTTATAAGCGATATGATACAAGTACAAGGGGATCATCGCATTGTGTTGTATTTTCACCTATCAGAATATTGTCAAAGTATTAACTTTAACAATAATGTTTGCACACTATTGTTAGGTACTGACAAAGTTAAAATAACATTACCCAATTCATTAAAAGTGGATGTTATAACAGGACAAAAAAATGAATCTACAGGGGAACCATCACTTGGTTGGTTAAGCCGTAGATATCATCAAAAAATCCCTATTACGACCATTGTGCTTGAGGGGAGTATTGACAGTGATTCTGCATTTAAAACGATAATTGAATGGTGACCATTGTTTAATAAGCTTATAAAAAGGGTAATAATTTAACTGAGTTTAACGAGCTATATTAGGGTTTAAACTCAGTTAAATATCGACCACTAGGCCATATTTTTATCATTTTAAAAGGAAGGTTTTTTAATTTTTTTTGCCAAATAAATAAGTGACAGCCAATACTTTTTTGAGCAAGCCAGCGGCGTTTATGGTTGGTATAACCTCCTAAAAAATCATAGTCGTTTAGTTGTTCTTTAAGGCAATGATTAAATGAAAAATATCTCAATACTTGTCCTGTACCGGCTAAAAAATCAGGATTAAATCCTTCTTGTATCGCTAAAAATTGTTTTTTATATACATAACCAATTTGCATGGCTTGGATTTTATTATTTATTTCAAGTCGAAATAGCCTTAGTTGTTTTTTATTTAATGCGATAGGCGTAAAAGCTTTATAAAATTCGACCAGATCAGGGCGTCTTTCAAAAGAACCTTTTAACCCCGTTTTTTTCCAACGTTTATTATGTAAATTAAATAACGTCGTTAAATGGGAGGGCAAGTCAGAGGGCGTTACCGACAATTCAACTTTCCATTTTCCTAAATGATCTAAGTGTTTTTGTGTTTGCTTAATGTTAGTGCGCAAACTTTTAGATAATTTCGGCATTATGTCATTATCTATATTATGTAAAGGTGTGTGTGCAAACTCAATGGGGCGTAGATTAACATTTAATGCAGGAATTTGTTTTAGAGAATCGATTAAAGACTTTCCTCCTTGTGTCCATACCGAGATATTGGTTAGCCAAATAAAATCCCATACTGATTTTTCTTGACTTAATACTTGCCATAATTGCTGCTTAATATAATGGCTATTTATGGGGCTAACAATAAAGTTTGCATATTCAGAACCTATGTTTTGATCACCGATAAAACGCAATGCTTTGTATTGTATGCACTTTAATAGTTGATATTTTTGAATGTAAAAAGGTGCAATGCCTATGATTTTGTTTTCACTATTGAGCAAAGTAATAATGTAAGGACTATTTGTGGTTGAAGATGTTTTTTGCCAACAATTAATCCAATTCCACGTAAGGAATAAACTATCGGCATCAGATGAGGTTAACAAGTCATCCCAACTAGATTTTAATTGCTTAAAATCAAGCCAATTTTTTATTATTTTTATTCTTGTTTTTTGGCTCATGGTATATAGTCATTTTTTTGTCGTGAGAGTTTGTACTAATATCCTAAATAAACTTATTTTAGGGGGCTTATATTCGTATTATCAAAGCAAAATTTAGCTGTTACTAGTATTTTTGCCTTTTATAATTTTATATAAATAGTAATATTATTATTTATTTTATTTTTTTTAAGAAAAAAAATAGTCTTTTAAGTCTACATTCTCTCGTTATGATAAAAAAGGAAGTTATTGCTTTTGTTTGAATTTTATCATCAAAGGCTTATTTTATAGGTGCTATGGCTCGCCTTATTAAATTATATTATGTTATTTTTATTTGATAATGGTTAATTTTTGTACTTGTTATGCTCTCTCAAATAGATTATATTACTTCCCGTTGAAGCAAAATAATTTGTTTCTAACGTAAACTTTAGTAATTTACTTCAAATTCAAAAGTCAGAATATTGTTAGCTAGAAAAAGGCAAGTTAAGGGAAACCTTAATACGCAAAACTACCGACCTAACGACGACAGTCAATGGCAGCGGAGTTACCGAGGCAATGATCACATCATACCTCCATTAAACAAATTTTTCATTAACACCGTATTCAAATGACGTTTGAATTATAAATTTTGTGGAGGTACAAAATGAATAATTTGACTCACCATTTGTCAAAATCAACCACAGCCCTTACTTTATTGGCTGCATCATTCTTTTTTCAATTACAAGCTGCTGAATTAGTTATTCACTGGTCTGATAATTCATCTAATGAAGAAGGTTTCGTTGTTGAAAAACGTTTACAATCTTCAAGCACATTTGAAGCAGTAGCCCAATTAGCAGCAGATAGCACTAATTATGTTGATACGGATGTTATTAATGGCGAGTCATATTGTTACATGATAAGTGCCTACAATGTTATGGGGCAGTCACTATCATCAGAAAAATGTGTGGCAATTCCTAATGAACAAGTCACTATACCACCTGTTTCTACAGGTACAGGCAGTGCCGATGTTAGCTTTGAATTTATTAATAAGCCTACTACAACCGAATTAGCGGGTAAAAAATTCTATGGCTTTAAAAGTGATTACACTTTTAATACTGATTATACGCAAGACTCTATCGACAATGTTAATTTTGATGTTAATAGTGGCTCAGTAAGTTATAGAGACAGAAATTACTTTATCTTTACCGAACAAGGTAATGAAATTGAAAAGGGCTATGCTTCTATAAAGTATGATGCAAGCAATTCACTAGCTTTTCATTTAACTTCAAATGGAGCAGAACAAACAGCTCGCCTTTATATGATGGCAGGAGCTTGGACAAATGATGCCGCAGGAATATTAGTTACCGCTGGCAATAAAACAACGCGTATTGAATTACCTAAAGGATATACATGGCATTATATTGCAGTTGATATTAGCTTTAATGCTTCAGTTGATGTTAGCGTTAGTCCTGATAGTACTCATGGTAGTTATAGTTCATTAATGTTTGCTGGCATAGTGTTAAATGAAAAAACAGTTGAGCCTAATGCTGTTGTTGAATCAATCGACTTATCATCAGGTAAAGAAATTGATGTAAGCAACACCAAGTATATGACGGCAACAGGATTTGAAGGAAACAATAGCGCAGCCACAGCAACCATGAGCCAAATAAACTTTGAAGGTACAGGTAAATTTAGAACAGGTACTTATAGCTTTGTGGATAATAACACTGAGGTTGCAGATGGTTACTGGGGAATGTCATGGGATCAAAACAATAGAGTATCAACCACTTTAACTAATCAACCTGGAGAAACAAGCTATGCAAGTATATATTTTAGAGCGGGGTCATGGGGTGATGATGTTGCAAGCATAAAACTTATTGTAAATAATGTTCCTGAAATTATTGAATTACCAAAAAATAGAGCATGGTTCTACATTAAAGCTGATATTTCTTTTGAAGGAAAAGCCGATATTATCATTGAGCCACAAGGTCAGCACGGTGGTTATAGTCAAGTTGCTTTCGCAGGCATTACCGTGAAATAGAAATAACGAGTTATTCCAAAAAGCATTAAAAAGGTATTTTATTAAATAAAATACCTTTTTTATTTTCATCTCTTTTTTAATAAAGCTCCCTAATAAAAATTTATAATGAAATTCAATCCTAACAAAATGTTACATTTCAATGTAGGTGTTACTTTTGATTCGAGTTTGTTTTTTGAACTCTTTGGTTGTTTTTTACTCTGTTTGGGCTATAATTTTTTTAGTCATGAATTAATGTATTTTATTTTGTTAATTTTGTTAATTTTGTTTTAGATATTATTGAGGGGATAGATGTGGGTAGTACTTCTGTTTTTAATTCTAGTTCTCACTCAACATCTGGCGTTTATCGTTTTTTTGATCTGCTTTTTTTAATTACCACATTTTTTTTCGCAGCTTTTCTTTATGATATTCAATTAGATCGTGAATATTATATTGTCCTCTTAATTATTATTAGTGCTTATTTATATATTGCTGAAGGCGTTGGTTTATATCGCTCATGGAGGATTACGAAATTCAGAGATATGATTTTAAGTGCTTGCTTTACCTTGGCATTCTCTTTTTTTCTTTTGCTTCTTTTTGCGTTTCTTTTCAAATTTTCTGAGCATTTATCTCGAATTATGGTCGTACTATGGTTTTGTTTTGCTTTTTTGAGTTTGTTTTCTTGGCGTGTCATTGCTCGAAGTTATAAAAAAAATCGACTAAAATTAGGCTTGAGCCTTAAAAATACGGCTGTTATTAGCGCAACTGATTCAGGTATAGCTATTGCTGAAAAAATACAAGAATACGATGAGTTAGGTTATAACAATATTGGTTTTTTTGAAGATAGAATGCCTGAGCGTATTTCTAAAAAACATAATATTAATTTGCAAGGTACAATAGACGATGCCGTTGAAAGAGCAAAAAATGGTGAAATAGATGTTTTATTTATTGCATTACCTTTAAAAGCAGAAAAGCGTATTGCTGATGTGTTAGCACGGTTGGGTGATTCAACGGTAGATATTCATTTTATCCCTAATTTTTTCTTATCTAATTTAATTCATGCCCGCCTTGATCATATTGGGGATATCGATACATTAAGTTTGTTTGAATCACCGTACTTAGGTGGGCAACAGTTGATAAAGCGAACAGAAGATTTTGTACTTGGATTAATTATTTTACTATTGATTTCACCTTTATTATTACTTATTTCTATTGCTATAAAATTGACCTCTAAAGGCCCTGTTTTGTTTAAACAAGATAGGTATGGATTAGCAGGCCATAAGATAAAAGTATGGAAGTTCCGCTCTATGAAAGTAATCGAAAATGGTGACATAGTTACCCAAGCAACTAAAAATGATACTCGTATTACCCCATTAGGACGATTTTTGCGTCGTACTAGTTTAGATGAATTACCACAATTTTTTAATGTGATAACTGGAAGTATGTCAATTGTTGGTCCTCGACCTCATGCGGTGGCACATAACGAAGAATATCGTAAAAAAATAGAGTTTTATATGATAAGGCATAAAGTGAAACCTGGTATTACGGGATGGGCACAAATCAATGGCTGGCGAGGCGAAACAGATACGTTGTTAAAAATGGAAAAACGTATCGAGTTTGATTTGCAATATTTAAAATATTGGTCATTATGGTTTGATATAAAAATTATATTTTTAACTATATTTAAAGGTTTTTCTAGTAAAAATGCTTATTAAGTATATTATTTTAAATTAAACATTACACCTGTTGAACCGCAATTTCAAAGGAGTTTTATGTCCTTGTGCTTTTTAGATGGCCGTTAAGCTTTTTAACTGCTATTTGTATTTTTGCTTAAATTAGTATTATACAGTACAGTCTGCTCATGTAGGATAATACCATCTAAGCAAGCCGTTGGTATTTTCATTTATTTCTCTTTCCCAAGATGAAAAAGGTAAACAAAATAAAGATCCGCTTTGAGCTTTTTTAGCAATACGCTCATGTTGAGCAAATTCTTTAGTGTTATCTCATGTGATGAAAAAAATAAATAATAAAAACTTAATTAAAAAGCATTCCTATATCAATGGCAGTTGGCATAGTAGTGCTAGCAATATTGAAGTAACAAATCCGGCAACAGATGACGTTATTGCCAAGGTGAGTAATGCTGGTATTGAAGAAACGCAATTAGCGGTAAAATCGGCTAAAAATGCCTTTAAAGCATGGTCAGCAAAATCAGCCAATGAACGTGCAAAATTAATGCGTAATTGGTTTGATTTAATGATGGCGCATCAAGATGATTTAGGCCGTATTTTAACCTTAGAGCAGGGAAAAGCATTAGCCGAAGCAAAAGGTGAAGTTGCTTATGGGGCAGCGTTTATTAAATGGTTTAGCGAAGAAGCTAAGCGTGTTTATGGGGGGACTATTCCTGCTCCAGCCAGTGATAAACGTATTGTAGTGATCAAACAGCCTATTGGTGTGGTTGCAGCTATTACGCCGTGGAATTTCCCTAATGCGATGATCGCTCGTAAAGCGGCTGCGGCTTTAGCCGCTGGCTGTACTTTTGTAGTGCGTCCAGCAACACAAACACCGTTGTCAGCATTAGCTATGGCTGAACTTGCCGAACGTGCGGGTATCCCCGCAGGCGTATTTAATGTGGTGGTAGGTGATGATGCGCGTGGTATAAGTGAAGTATTAACACAACATCCTGATATTGCTAAATTTACTTTTACAGGCTCTACTGCAGTTGGTAAATCGCTTATTAGCCAGTGTGCGACAACCGTTAAAAAAGTATCAATGGAGCTCGGCGGAAACGCACCTTTTATTGTCTTTGATGATGCAGATATTGATGCTGCTGTTATTGGTGCTATGGCGTCTAAATTCTAAATATCGTAATGCAGGACAAACTTGTGTCTGCACTAATCGTATTTTTGTGCAAAGTGGCGTACTCGCAGAATTTACAAAAAAATTTGTTGCATCCGTTAAAGTCTTACAAGTAGGCAATGGTGTTGATGAAGGGATAACCATAGGCCCATGATCAGTGCTAATGCTGTGTAAGATGTGGCAAAGCTGGTTGATGATTCAGTTAGCGCGGGCGCTAAAGTGCTGTTAGGTGGTAAACAAGGTCAAAGTAAAAACTTTTATCAGCCCACTATTTTAACAGGTGTTACTAATACTATGCCGATAGTGGTTAATGAAATTTTTGGTCTAGTATCGCCAATTATTACCTTTGATAACGAAGATGAAGTAGTAGTCATGGCTAATGCCACTGAATTTGGTTTAGCGGCTTATTTTTATGCCCGTGATATCGGCCGTATTTGGCGTGTTGCCGAAGGGCTTGAATATGGCATGCTGGGTATTAACGAAGGTTTAATATCTAATGCTGCCGCTCCTTTTGGTGGAGTTAAACAATCTGGTAATAGTCGAGAAGGTTCTAAATACGGTTTAGATTATTATTTAGAAATAAAATATTTATGCATGGGTGGTTTAGATAAGTAACTTTGCTGAGTGGTTATAGATACTAACAAATAAAAATCAGGTCAATAGAGTGAATAATACATCATTACAGGCACGAAAAGTAAAGATACTCTTTAAGCGTAGCTGTCTTAACCGGCTTTTTAGGAAACACGCATGCAACTAATATTTATAATTTTGATTTTACTATTTACACAACTAAATGCGGCAGATGTAACTGCGACAGAGGTAAATTCAACACTGGAAAATAAAAATGTATATGAGAAATTACTTAAAAAATTAAATAAAGCAACAACGAGAAAAAATGAGCAGACACTTTTACAAGTTGCATTACTTGAAAAACTTATATCATCTTCTATACCATTAAAACAAGTTCAATTACATTTAAGCGTTCCAGAAACAACAAAAGATGCGCAACAAATTTTTTTTAAATGGTTCAACCTTCTTGATAAAATAACAATGCTACAAAAAAAACAAAAATCTCTAGAGGGTAAAAGAGCCATTCTGCATAATGAAATAACTAATGCATTAAAAATAGATTCAATACTCTCTACATATCAACTGCAATATGCACTATATCAAAAAAACATATCTATTCTCAAAAAAAAACTTGTTTGGTTAAAAGAGCACAAAAAATCGATAGAAAAAATAATTATAAAAATTCCAAAAACAGTGCTTTTAAAACAAGAAACTCTGAAAAAACAAGAACAAAGATATATACAAGAGCTCTCTTTTAAAAAGAAATGGCTTAAAGTGCTACAAATAAAAAAAGAAAGAATAGAACTTTTGAAAAACCCTAGAGAGTTAGCACTAGTAAAAAAAGAGATTATAGAAGAAGAGCGAAAATACCAAAAAGTATCTCAATATCTCATCGCAACAGATTTTTTGATTTTTTGTAATAACTTGAAACAAAAGAAAACAACTGCTTTTATATATAAACGAAAAATAATGCATTTAGAAAAAGACAGCATAGAGAGTGAGGCATTAGATAATCTTTTAAATACCATGGAGCAAAAATATCTAGGTATTATATCTACTATTGGTGGAGCAACTGAACAGACAGTAAAAAATTCAGCAGAGTCTATCTGGAATTTACTCACTAATCCGCTTTTTCACATAAATGATACACCAGTTAGTATTTTGAAATTACTATGGGTTGTTTTTATTTTATTATTTGGTTTTATTTTTGGTGCTATTTTTAAAATAAAGGTTTTAAAAGAAGAAAACAGTGATGATTGTGCTGATGCAACAGAAAAATCTGCTCGTTCTGCACGAATGATTATTTCAAATATTGGCTACTACATTATAATAGTAATAGCATTTTTTAGTTCGCTTAAAGTGGTTGGAATCAATCTCTCATCTCTTGCCGTGGTAGCAGGTGCACTCTCAGTTGGAATAGGTTTTGGACTGAAAAACATTGTTTCAAATTTTGTTTCAGGTCTAATTTTAATGTTTGAACGAAGTGTTAAAGTTGGTGATTATATACAGATTAATAATGACATGAAAGGTCGTGTAATAGATATAAGAATGCGTTCGACTATTATAAGGACAAACTCAAATATTGATATAATTATCCCAAATCAAAACTTCATAGAAAATAATGTTATTAACTGGACGATGACAGATAATATCAAAAGATTTGAAATTCCTTTTGATGTTAAATATGGAACAAATCCTCAGCACGTTATTGATGTCTTGCTCAAGGCTATAAAAGAGAGTGGATTTAAAAATATTTATAGCTCTCGCACAAACAGCACAAAAATTATAATGACAGAGATTGGCAGCAGCAGTGTCAACTTTAATCTTTTTGTATGGATAAAAGGGAAAGAAATCCTTCAGCCTAAACGAACTCAATCAAAATTTTTGATTTTAATATATAATACACTCAATGAGAACAACATCGAAATGCCGTTTCCACAAGTTGATTTACATATACGCTCCATCGAAGCTACATTGCCGCTCATAAATAAAGATAAAATATAAGGTGAGCTTACGGTAGCATAGCGTGACATTGTGATCTTTTAGGCACAGCTTGACCTAGGCGGTTAAGCCTAAGTCGCTCTGTTTGGAAGATTTTTGTCTAGATGATTGTGCTTTTAGCGAGATAATTCCACGACAAATAATTTTCAGGGTGCGGTGTTTGTCAAACTAGTTGTCGCGATCACTACATTATGCACTTTCAATCTTGGCTATATTTTGCTCAGGATTTAAGTACACTTCTTCTGGCAAATCCCAATTCCGAATATTACCGCTCCAGCGCTCAGGATGAATGTCCTTAGCACCTC
>WGGB01000054.1 GCA_015491935.1 Alteromonadaceae bacterium | reverse complement strand
ATGTATGCCGTACTTGAAATGAATATTATAAAATAGTTTGACTAATAAAAGGTTATAAAACTGTGTTATTTAAGCTGATTAAATTAATTATGCTAGCTTTTTTCTTACTTGCAAGTGAGCAGGTTTTTGCGCATACAAATCACGCTTTTTTTGAACCGTTAGACAATGGCTATGAACAATCTTTTTTTGATGAATCAAGTGAGCCAGATAATATTATGGCTAATAAATTACGTCTTAAAAATCTAAATAACGTTCAAGCTGATACAAGCTCTGAAATAAAACAAAATAAATTGGTTGATATTTTGTTGACTAATGTCTTGTTGACTAAGAATTTTGTGACTTCTGTTCTGCAAAAGTCTATAGTTTTTCAAAATCATATTTTATTACAGCAAGTGAGCAAAAATACTCATCAAGATGAAAAAATAGCTGATGATGATTGTAATTGCTTAAATGATTGCGCTTGTCTGGATTATCAATGCGCTAATTGTCCGATGACTTCGAGTTGCAATGGTACATCAGTAATGTTGCTTAATAATATACTCGCAGCAGTTCAGCCCAGTCATGAAAAATCAGTTAACACTATTGTAAATGCTTTTATTTCACAACCACACACACTTCTATTAAGACCGCCTATCTCAGCTTAATTTAGAGCATAGTCTTGTCTAAAATTTCGCTTGAAATTTTGCAAGCTATCTTGCTCATTACCCCTTAAATTTAATTTTTTTAAACAATTTATTCATTGTTTTCATTGCTGTGTTATTTATCGCAATAACGTTTTGCCGTGCAAATTATTTAAAAACGTAAACATTTAACTTTAGTAAGGTTATTACTATGAAACTTAAAACTCTCAATGCCGCTGTTGCTTCAGCCTTGTTGTTTACAACAGGACTCATTACTGCGTCCTCAACCTATGCTAATGAAAGCTCGGGTTTAGATGTTGGTCGCATGACCCTCGCTGGATATGGTGATGTAACTTATGCGGATGCCGATAATACCAATAATAATGTTGTATCACGCTTTGTCCCTATCTTTTTATTTCAGTTATCAGAAAAAATCCATATTGAATCTGAATTAGAGTTCAGTATTGATGATAATGGTGAAACTGTTGTTGAAATGGAATATGCAGATTTACATTATTTTTTAAATGACAATACGGTTATCACAGCAGGAAAATTTTTATTACCCTTTGGTCAGTTTGGTCAAAATTTACACCCCTCTTGGATTAATAAATTGCCTGCTGTTCCCGGTATTTATGGTCATGGTGGCAATGGTTCAATGACTCCGCTTATTCCTGTTTTGAATGACACTGGTGTTAATATACGAAATACGTGGAATTTAGGTAAAGCCGGTAGATTATTTACTGATTTTTACGTGGTTAGTGGTCCTCGCCAAGAAGGTGTAGCCCATGGTGCTAGTGAAGATGTGGTAACAGAAGAAGGTATTGAATTTCCAGAAGTAGAGTTTGAAGCTAAAAAAGGTGATAACAATGGTTCTATGGCCGTTGGTGGGCGTATTGCATATGCCTTTTTACCTCAGTGGGAAGTTGGATTCTCTTATTATACTGGTGCTTATAGCGATGATGGTGATTTAAATTACACTATGACCAATGTAGATATTAACTGGGCTGGCACATATTCTAGTGTACGAGGGGAAATGATCACGACGACAAGAGAAGGTGAAGATGCAAGTGGTGGCGTGCAAGATTTTGACCGTAATGGTTGGTATGTGCAAGGTGTATGGCAGGCTCGCCAACTAGGAAAAGTATGGCTAAACCCTGTTGAGTTAGTCGTACGTCATTCGGCTATTTCTAAATACGAAGGAGGTGATAGAAATACATTAGGAATTAATTATTGGTTGGAACCAAGTGCCGTATTAAAAGTAGCGTATGAAGATACTTCACTCGATAGTGGCTTAAACGATAATCGTTTATTTATGCAATTAGCCTTTGGTTTTTAGGAGAACATTATGAAATTATTACATTTATTGTTAATTGGAGTTAGTTTTGTTGCTACATCTTATGCCGTTAAGGCGCAACATATTGACACTTCGTTGGTTGGTAAAGGTGCCAAGCTTTATAGTGAAAACTGTGGTCGTTGTCATAATGCACGGCCTGCTTCAGATTATTCTAAAAAAGAGTGGTCGGTAGTTATGCCTCATATGCGTGAAAAAGCACACATGACGGGTAAAGAAGCGCTTGC
>WGGB01000053.1 GCA_015491935.1 Alteromonadaceae bacterium | reverse complement strand
TTGTTGGTCTTTTTATTTAATGCCATATAAGTATAATAGCCACGCTTCAAACCACGAATACTTAGGCTCTTATTTTGTTATTAATGATCGACAATTATGATTCATTCACTTTTAACTTAGTGCATTATTTTCAAGCATTAGGGCAAGAGGTTTTGGTTAAGCGTAATGATCAAATAAGCCTTAGCAACATTAAAAAATTAGCACCACAATATATTGTTATTTCCCCTGGCCCTTGTGATCCTAACAGCGCAGGATTATCACTGAGCATCATTCATGAATTTAAAGGGCTTATTCCTATTTTAGGGGTTTGTTTAGGTCATCAATGTATTGCGCAAGCATTCGGAGCCACCATAAAAAAAGCCAAGCAAGTCATGCATGGCAAAACCAGTTTAATAACCCATAACAATACGGGATTATTTACGAAATTAAACAACCCGCTAAAGGTCACTCGATATCATTCCCTCATTGTTGAACAAGCAACCTTAAGTAATGAATTTGAGATCAACGCGTGGACTACCACCACCGAAAATGAAATAGCAGAAATAATGGCTATTACTCATAAAAAACTACCGCTAGTCGGTGTACAGTTTCACCCTGAGTCAGTATTAACCGAACAAGGTCATTTGCTATTGAATAACTTTTTACAACAATATTGATCATAGTGATAGCAAATTTAGGTGATAACTTATAAGCTTATGGCAAGTATATTGCTTTATTCTTTGCTGGTATAAATGTGCCAAAATATGGTAATACCAATTTGATTAAATTAATTAAGTGACTTTTATTATTCAATGCAAATATTTTTAGAAAACGATAACGTTGCCCCCATTTACCAACGTATGCTTAGTTTACGTATTAGCAAAGAATTTGCCTCAACTCACAGCGGTAAAGGCTTTAAAGCGTTGCATGAAAATGCAGAACAAGACGGACCTAACCGTGAATTGCTAGCGATTGAACAAGAAGCACAAAAAAACAAAATTATTGCAGAGCATGGCGAGCGTCATTTTAGAGAACAGATTAGTAACCAACTTTTTGCACGCATAGAAAAACAAGTCAACGAACAATTAGATAATAAAGACTTATTATTTAGTAAAATTTTAGTTATTGAAGACAGCACTACCGCTGCCTTAGATATTTTAGCGGTTAGAGCCGCCTCTATTCGCCGCATTAGGCCTTTAATCGCTAACCTCACTTGGTTAGCAGATGACTTAGTTAGTTTAGTTAATAAACCTCAGTACAGAAAACGCGCAGATGTACAAATAACAGACATTAACGTCGCAGTTAGTTATATTGGCTTAGACAACTTAAAACTCGTCCTGCCAACTTTTATTCTTAAACATTATCTACCCCATAGCACTTCACCCTTTTCATTAATGAAACGAAAACTTTGGAATGAAAGCCTATCAATTTCACTCGCGGCGAGTGTTTTAGCGAAAGCCAGTAATGTTGACGAATACAGCACTTTTACCGCCGCCATGTTTAGTAATCTTGGTCAGTTAGCGGTGTGTAAAAGTTACTTAAATAGCTTTTTTGAAATTCATGGCGAAGAAATACGTACTGCCTATCAAAACAAAGATAAGCGCCTACACGATATTTTATTGGCCATAAAAGTGCCTGCTGATTTGCTTTTGATGCAACTAAGCCAACGTAGTGCAAAAATATCAGCCAACATGGTTGAATTAATGAATTTTGAACGCTTACCGTTAACCGAACCTTTATTTGATTTAGCTTACACTTTGTCTATTGAAAAAATGCACCCCATTGCCAAAATAATTGTCAAGGCACAAGCTTATGTTGCCTTTCGTAGCTTAGCAAAAGAAGGTTTAATTACTACCGAAGAGGCTAAGCTCCTGTTTATGGCGGCTAAACTTAATAATGAAGATATTGCCTTATTGAAGAAAAGCGATATTGACCACCTAAAATTAAAATTTAATTAACAAACCATTATTACTCTTTCATTGTCTATTATTTAATTTCACTCTGCCTTTACTCTATAACAAACTAGTCTATGCTTAATAAATGTATAAATTAAGTATCGTCATGATTATACCATTAATTAAATTAATCAGTTGGTGCTCGATTATAAGAATATGGAGACAATAGCAGTAGCAATATGGAACATAAAAAATTTCAAATATTATTAATTGATAAAAATAAAGTCTACCATCAAATATTTTTTAAAAGCTTATCTTCTAAAAATATAGCAGTAATAGCTGTTTGCTCAACTGACGAAGCCATTCCTTTAATTGCCTCGAATAAAGTTGACTTTATTTGTTGTGCTTATCAATTGGATGAAACAAATGGTATTGAATTTTGCAAATTATTAAGAAAAAAATATATAAACGCCTTTAAACCCTTTGTACTTTTAACCTCTTCAAACGAAATAAAAAACTTGTCTACCGCCCTTACCAATGGTGTAACAGACGTATTTAAACGCGCAGACATAGAAGAATTACTCGCTTTTATTAAACGTTTTCCTAACAATCATTTATCGCTAACAGGTAAAGTGCTTTATATTGAAGATGATAAAACACAACAAAATATCGTAAAAAAAATGCTTGAAAGCTATGGATTGTCTGTAAATTGCTTTAGATTTGCAGAAGATGCTTGGGGAAACTTTTTAAATAATGATTATGATCTAGTGATCACTGACATTATTTTAGCAGGTGGCGTCAGTGGCTTAGTTTTATGCAACCGCATTAAACGCACTATTGGCCAAAAAGGCGATATACCTATACTTGCCGTAACAGCATTCGATGACAAAATTAGACGATTAGAGTTTTTTCATTTAGGTATAAACGACTATTTAATAAAACCTCTTATCGAAGAAGATCTAATTTTCAGAATTAGAAGTATGTTACAACAGCAAGAAATCACTAAAAACGCTCAAGAAAAAGAAATTTCAGCACTTATTTATAATAATGCTAGTGATGCAATGTTTGTCGTAGATAGTCAGGATAAAATAATTGCAACCAACCCTGCCTTTAGCCAAATAACAGGATACAGCGGAGCAGAAGCTTTTGGACAATCCCCTGTTTTTTTTATCTGCTAACGCTCAAGATAAAGACTCTTACCATTATGTATGGCAGCATTTATCTAACACCAAAGCGTTTAAAGGCGAAGTATTTAGTACCCATAAAAATGGCGAAACTATAATACAAAATTTAAGCGTGAAAAGTTTAAAAAGTAGTGATCTGGACTCGCAATATAAAGTCGCTATTTTTACCGATATTACTGAAAAAAAGAGAATAGAAGCTCAACTGTTACAACAAGCAAACTTTGACGAATTAACTAATTTACCCAATCGTCGCTTATTTAAAGAGTATTTAGCACTTGAACTAAATAAAAATAACCGCGACAAAACGTCATTAGTCGTATTATTTTTAGATTTAGACCATTTTAAAGATGTTAATGATACGCGAGGGCATGATATTGGCGATTTATTATTAGCCGCTATCGCTAAACGCATACAACACTGTGTTCGTAATTCTGACACCGTAGCGCGCATTGGGGGTGATGAATTTGCAATCATATTACCCAACTTAGTCCATAAAAATAAAGCTGAAATAATTGCCGAAAACATTTTACTCGCACTAAATAAGCCATTTATTTTAGCTAATAACCATGCCTCTCATCAAATTGTTATCAGTATGAGTATCGGTATTGCCATTGCCCCTGAAGACTCTAACAATTTAGCTGATTTAATAAAGTTTGCCGATCAAGCCATGTACAAAGCAAAAAACAATGGTCGCAATCAGTTTTGCTATTTTACAAAATCTATGCAAGAAACGGCTCTATACAAGCAAGCCTTATTAAAAGATTTACAACACGCAATCAAACATCAAGAATTTGAATTATATTATCAGCCTATAATAAATTTAAAAACCAAAGCCGTTGATCATGCAGAAGCATTAATACGCTGGCATCACCCAACATTGGGATTTATAACTCCTGACAAGTTTATTCCTTTAGCCGAAGAATCAGGGCTAATTTTAGCGATTGGTAATTGGGTTTTTGAACAAGCCGCAACAACAGCAAAATATTGGACTGAAAATTTTAATGACAATTTTAAGATCAGCATCAACAAATCTCCCGTTCAATTTCATAGTAAAAGCCAAACAACTCAATGGTTAGATTATTTAAAGCAGATCAATTTATCAGGAAAACAATTAATTATTGAATTAACCGAAGGTATATTATTAGAAAATAATAACTCTAATATGAACAAACTTGATAAATATCGCCAATGTGGAATAGCACTTTCTATTGATGACTTTGGTACTGGTTATTCATCCTTATCATACTTACAAAAATTTCACGTTGATTTACTCAAAATAGATAAATGCTTTATCAATAGTTTATATACAAAAAAATCAGATCTTATTCTCAGCGAAGCCATTATTGCTATGGCGCATAAATTAGGAATAATTGTTATCGCAGAAGGCGTTGAAACTCAAAAACAATACGCTAGATTAGAACAATTGAACTGTGATTATGTACAAGGCTATTTTATTGCTAAACCTTTAAAGCAAAAAGATTTTGAACAATTATTCTTCAAATAATGTTTATAGACATTTATTTTTGCTTATTTATGATAAAAACCACGTTAAGGATATATTGAGCATTTATATTGCTAATATTATTTATAGCTGTCATATAAGCAAACAAGCAACTTCACATCACAAAATAGTTATGCAAGTTAACTGCATAAAAACCAACAGCTCCTTGTTTTTAAAGCCTTGTAGCGCGTCTTAGCAAGACAAAAGCCTTTTTTTCTGCCATACTAGGTGTCTATTTTTAAAACAGCAAATTAGTGTTAAGCACTATTTTTTACGCTAATAATTGAAAAATAAAGGGCTAATCAATGACAATATCTTCTCCAGAAAACACGATTCAAGCAAACCGCGCATTATTCGATGAAGTTATGGTACCTAACTATGCACCTTCAGCCGTTATTCCAGTTCGCGGCCAAGGTTCACACGTATGGGATCAAAACGAAAAACAATACATAGATTTTGCTGGTGGTATTGCCGTAAATTGTTTAGGCCATTGTCATCCAAACCTTGTTAACGCGTTAAAAACTCAAGG